>JBAXSF010000060.1:0-8212 GCA_037130835.1 Actinomycetes bacterium | reverse complement strand
TGGTGTCCGAGGGGGGACTTGAACCCCCATGCCCGTGAGGGCACTAGCACCTCAAGCTAGCGCGTCTGCCAATTCCGCCACCCGGACGATGGGCGCTATTGGGGAACAGCGCACCGAGAGGTTATCAAATAGGCATTTGCACGTTGCACGCGCGTTCGGCGTAGAAAAACCGGCAAGATAGGGCTATGTCCACATCCGTTTCCGAACCGGCTTCGACTGATCCGTCCAGTGATCGAGTTGTTGAACTATGCCAAAGCTTGATCCAATGTGGGTCGATCAATCCTGGCGATGGAGGCGGGCCTGGCGAGCGCTCGGCGGCTGAATTTGTCGCGAGGGTGCTTGATGGAGTTGGTGCTTCGCCACGCATCATTGAATCTGCCCCACGACGGTCCAACGTGTTGGCCACGATTGAAGGCTCAGATCGCAGCCGAGCCCCGCTGCTGGTGCATGGCCATTTGGACGTGGTGCCTGCTCATGCGCCCGACTGGAGCGTCAATCCCTTCGCGGGGGAAGTGCGTGATGACTACCTCTGGGGCCGAGGTGCAGTTGACATGCTGGACATGGACGCCATTATTTTGGCCAGCCTGGAGCGGCTCAAGGCAAGGGGCGAAAAGCCAGCGCGTGATGTGGTGATTGCCTTCACCGCTGACGAAGAGGCCGGTGGGGTCTTCGGTGCCCACTGGATGGTCGACAACATGCCTGGGGAGTTTGCCCATTGCTCTGAGGCCGTGGGGGAGGTCGGTGGATTCAGTATCACTGTTGCCGATCAGCGGTTGTATCTGATCGAAACAGCGGAAAAGGGCATCGCGTGGATGCGGCTGGTCGCCAATGGGACCGCCGGACATGGATCCTTGCGCAACAAGGACAACGCTGTTGTGCACTTGGCGGAAGCAGTGGCGGCTATCGGCGCACACGAATGGCCGACGCAACTCGCACCATCGGTCAATGGGCTCCTGAGTGAAGCGGCTGAGATTTTGGGCATGCCATTTAACCCATCAGGAAGCGATGCTCTTGAAGAGGCAGAACGCATCGTTGAATCCCTGGGGGCAATCGGCAAGATGATCATGCCGACGCTGAAGAACAGCTCGAACCCGACCATGCTTGATGCTGGATACAAACTCAATGTCATCCCTGGGGCAGCAACCGCTCATGTTGACGGAAGGTTCCTTCCGGGTGAACGCGATGACTTTCTTGCCACCATTGACGCTCTGATCGGACCCAACGTCCGTCGCGAGAGCTACCACGACGACATCGCACTTGAGACCACCTTTGACGGTGCATTGGTCGATGCCATGACGGCTTCATTGACCAAACTCGACCCTGGGGCTCGTGTGGTGTCCTACATGCTCAGTGGCGGAACCGACGCGAAGGCTTTTTCCCAACTGGGTGTGCGGTGTTTTGGGTTTGCACCGCTGCGACTGCCAGCTGACCTAGATTTCGCCGCTCTATTTCACGGTGTCGATGAGCGAGTGCCGGTGGAGTCATTGAAGTTCGGCGTGGATGTCTTTACTGACTTCCTCAAGACCTGTTAAGCGGTTCGCTGAACCTTGATCAATCGTCGCTTAAGCCAGACTTTGCGTTGTCCATCGGGGTAAAGGCGCACGCGGGCTAACTCCCAATGACCGTATTCAGCATGATCGGTGAGCAGCCGAACGACAGCATGGCGGCTGAGTCCGGAAGGTATCGACATTTCACGAAATTCATAGAGTGGGACCACCGGAGCGCTCATCCGAAGGACTTTTCTGGATAACTCAAGGTGGGGGCTGAAACCTCATCCAAGACCTGGCTTATTTCATCGGGTAACACGAGGTCTTCGACTGTCAAAGCAACTTCGAGCTGGGCGGCCGTTCGGGCGCCGATAACGGGAGCTACGACACCGCGACGGTCGCGAATCCACGCCAAGGCAATTTCGAGTGGCGTCACACCTAAACCTCTACCAGCCGTGATGACGGCGTCGACAATGTGTGTTGCCCGCTCATCCAGGAACGGGGTAACGAAGCCGGCAAAATGACTGGAGGCGCCACGAGAATCGCCAGGGGTGCCTTGGCGGTACTTGCCAGTCAAGACGCCACGGCCTAGGGGCGACCAGGGGAGGATGCCGATGCCGAAAGCTTCGGCGGCGGGTAGGACTTCGCGCTCAATGCCGCGCGACAACAGCGAGTACTCCATTTGCGTGGTGGCGATAGGAACTCGACCGGGAACTGCACGCTGCCACGTGGCGGCTTGAGCGGTTTGCCATCCGTTGTAATTGCTGATTCCGACGTAGCGAACTTTTCCGGAACGAACAACATCGTCCAAGGTGCTGAGCGTCTCATCCAACGGTGTGCGTGGATCCCAAGCATGCAGTTGCCACAGGTCAACGTAGTCAGTTTGCAAACGCCTCAATGAGGCGTCAAGGGCGCGCATGAGGTGCGCACGACTGGCATCGCGGCGACGGTCAGGATCGGGGACGCCAACAGCTTTGGTCGCGATCACGATGGAGTCGCGCGAACCCGTCTCCTTGATGATTTCCCCGAGTAAGGTCTCCGAGGCACCATCGGTATAGACATCGGCCGTATCGATGAAGTTACCGCCGGCGTCAGTAAAGGCGGCGAATTGACCGCGCGCTTGGTTGTCGTCTGTATCTCGACCCCATGTCATGGTGCCAAGGCAAATGCGGGAAACACTGAGACCGGTCCGACCAAGGTTGCGTCTTTGCATGTTTCAACGCTACCGAAAAGTGTCGGATCAAGGTGAAATGACGCGCAAAGACTAGGATTGGGAACCCACGATGTTGCCCAGCGAATCGGACGTGCTGTGAGTTACCTAGAAGCCATTTTCCTAGGGGTGCTTCAGGGGTTAACCGAGTTCCTCCCTATTTCCAGCAGCGCACATTTAGCCATTTTTCCTCAGTTGTTCGGGTTTGACGATCCGGGCGCCTCGTTTACTGCAGTAACTCAAATCGGTACCGAAATTGCCGTCCTGCTGTTCTTCTGGCGCGACATCGTGCGCATCATCAAGGCGTGGGCGATCTCACTGGTGCGAAAGGACCAACGCGGCGACCTTGATGCTCGCATGGGTTGGTACATCATCGTTGGCACACTACCCATCGCCGTGATGGGTTTTTTGTTCCAAGACACGATCAAAACCACCTTTAGAAGCCTGTGGTTGATCGCGATCATGCTGATTGTTTTTGGTCTCATTCTAGGAGTTGCCGATCGAATCAACGTTGGCGAAAAGCTCGAGGGGGACTTAACCCTTAAGGATTCACTGCTTTATGGACTAGGCCAGATGCTGGCATTGATTCCTGGGGTTTCACGCTCGGGTGCCACCATTAGCGTTGGACTCTTCAGGGGCTACCGCCGAGATGTGGCCACGCGGTATGCATTCCTCTTGGCCATTCCCGCAGTACTGGCCTCCGGTTTGTTCCAGCTCAACGATGTGTCGTTGGCAGCCTCTCCTGGCTTGCCCAAGACGTTGTTGGCGACTCTGGTTGCCTTTGTGGTTGGTTACGTCACGATTGGCTGGCTGCTGAAGTACCTGCGAACCGGAAGTTACCTCCCGTTCGTTGTCTATCGTGTGGCCCTGGGGTCGATCGTGCTGATTCTGTTGGCTACTGGAGTGTTGGATTCAGCAGTTAGCACCTAAAGTTGACCCATGGCCACCGTGTTGTTAGTTCGTCATGGGCGTAGCACTGCCAACACCGGGGGAGTGCTGGCTGGTCATACGCCGGGAGTCCTACTTGATGAGGTGGGCCAACAGCAAGCCGACGCTTTGGTTGGCCGACTGGCCGGCCTGGAATTAGCGGCAGCAATCAGCAGCCCTCTTGAGCGGTGCATGGAAACAGCGCAACGAGCGCTCGCCGGACGCGAGGCGGCTATTCGCGTTGATGAGCGCATCGTCGAGTGTCGATATGGCGACTGGACTGGCAAGGAATTGAAGTCCCTGACCGATGACCCCATGTGGAAGGTAGTCCAGCGCCATCCCAGCGCAGCCGTTTTCCCAGGGGCTGAGGGTGAATCTTTGCGCGATGTGCAAAATCGAGCTGTTGAGGCCATCCGCGATTTCAACACGGAATTCGGTGACCGCGCGGTCTACGCCGTTTTTAGTCACGGGGATGTCATCAAGGCAATCTTGGCTGATGCTCTAGGTCTGCATCTTGACCAATTTCAACGCATCGTTGTTAACCCCTGCTCGGTCAGTGTCGTCACGTACACCCCCGAGCGTCCCTTTGTTCACCGGATGAATGACACCTCGGGTGATTTTGCAAGTTTCGCTCCACCCACTGAATCCGATGACACATCATCGGACGCAGTTGTCGGTGGCGGAACCGGCCACGGTCGTTAGGCTAGAACCATGGCTCGCTTACTGCACATCCACACCAACCCGGATCGTTTTGTCGTGGGAACCCTTGGGGAGCCTGGGCAGCGTGTGTTTTTTCTCCAAGCTCGCAGTGGAAAGAGAGTCACCTCGGTTTCGCTGGAAAAGCAGCAAGTCGCGGTACTGGCCCAACGCCTCGATGTCTTGCTTGATGAAGTCGAACGCATGGAACTGGTCGAACTGACCGATCAAATCTTGCCCGACGATCTGGCCCCGCTTGAAACCCCCATTGATGACGAATTTCGCGTAGGGGCGCTGTCTTTGGGCTGGGATGAAGACGAGCGCTTAGTGCTGATTGAGGCCTTTGAACAAACTGAAGAAGAGTCGGACGAGCCCTACGAAGATGACGATGATGCCGGACCTGATCTGTTGCGCGTTCGGCTCACGCCACTTGAAGGCCGGGCCTTCGTCAGGCGAGCCACAGTTGTAGTTGGCGCTGGTCGTCCTGCGTGCCCATTGTGCTCTTTGCCGCTAGATAGCGAGGGCCATGTGTGCCCGAGGGCCAATGGCTACCGACGGTGATGTTGAGAAGCACGGCTCGCACGATTCGGTGATCGTGTCGCAGGTGCTACTCGAAGGGATGTTGACCGTTGAGGGGCGTTTGAGCGGAGCATCAAATGCCACCCTATTTTGCATCGCGGAGTTGGACGGTGTGCAGTTTGAGTGTGTCTACAAGCCCGTGATGGGTGAACGCCCGTTGTGGGATTTTCCGGATGGCACTCTTGGTCATCGAGAGGTGGCCGCATACGAGGTAGCAGCAACCTTCGCCACAGTATCCGATGACGATGCCGTCCTGATTCCTGAAACCATCTGGCGCGAGGAAGGCCCGTTCGGCGCAGGTTCGTGCCAACGATGGATTGACGTCTCTGACACCCAACTCGTCGACATCATTGAATCCCAAGAGGAGCAACCCGGCTGGCTTTCCGTCTTGGAAGCTAGTGATGATTTTGGTCGCCCGGTGCAGTTAATCCACCAGGACGACGCTCGGTTGCGGCAGATGGCCCTGTTAGACATCGTCACCAATAATTCTGATCGCAAGGGCGGACACATCCTGGTCGATCAACAAGGCAATCTTTTTGGAGTTGACCACGGATTGTGCTTCAACGTGGAAGACAAATTGCGAACCGTGCTGTGGGGCTGGGCTGGGCAACCACTCACGGCAGACGAAGTCACATCCTTGGACCGCCTGCGGGATCAGCTAGTTAGTGGTGATCTCGGCACTCGTTTGAAAGCGCACCTCGAGCCCTTTGAGTTAAACATTTCCGTTGAGCGCATTGAGCACTTGCTTCAACAAGGGCACTTTGTTGAACCTACGAGTCGGTGGCCGTCCATCCCTTGGCCTGCCTTCTAAGTCAGTAGACTGTTGACATGTTGAGTTGGGCTGAGCCGATTGTTCCGGTCGTTCCTGGAGATGATGAGCAGCCCGTTCTCATTTTTGACACCGCGCAAGGGGAGATGGTCAATCTCCTTGGGCAGGTAGCTCAGGGCGAGGCTTTCCGCATGTACGTCTGCGGCATCACGCCATATGACGCAGCGCATCTAGGCCACGCGTCCACCTATCTTGCGTTCGACTTGGTCCAACGAACTGTGCGTGATGCTGGATTGCCGGTTCGGTACGTTCAAAACGTCACTGACGTGGACGATCCACTACTCGAGCGCGCTCTAATGACGGGCGATCACTGGTCCGACTTGGCTGAGCGCGAGATTCAACGCTTCCGCGAGGATATGCAGGCATTGCGGGTTCTCCCGCCAGATGAATACATCGGAGTGGTCGAGTCCATTCCCGATGTCGTGCAGCTCATTGAGCAGCTCAAGGACGCCAATGCGGCCTACCAAGTTGAGCAAGACTGGTACTTCGACCTGTCAACCGCATCGGGTTTTGCCGCGGTGACGGACCTAGCCAGAGACACGATGATCGATGTGTTCGGTGAACGAGGGGGAGACCCGCAACGGCCTGGAAAGCGCGATGCTCTCGATCCCTTGTTGTGGATGTCTGCCCGTGGCGACGATCCTCGTTGGGAAACGTCCTTGGGATCGGGTCGTCCCGGTTGGCACATCGAGTGTGTAGCCATTGCGGCTAGTGGTTTAGGTACGGCTTTTGATTTGCAGGGTGGCGGCTCAGATCTGACGTTCCCACACCATCACATGTGCTCGGCTTTGGGCCACGCATTGGCTGGCCAACCCTTCGCTACCCATTACGCACATACGGGCATGGTGGCCCTGGATGGCGAAAAGATGAGTAAGTCCAAGGGCAATCTCGAGTTCGTGTCCCGATTAAGGCAGACCGGCGCTGACCCCATGGCTATTCGCCTGGCTTTGGTGACCCAGCACTATCGCAGTGACTGGGAATGGACGCCGCAGCACTTAACCGATGCAACGAGCAAACTTGCACTGTGGCGCGAAGCCGTGGCCCGAGCTGCAGCTCCCGATGCATCCACATTTATTGGTCGGATCCGCAGCGCCTTACGCACTGACTTGAATTCCCCGTTAGCGCTGCAGGTGATGGATGAATGGGTGTCATCAACAGGGGAGTCTGCAGGGGCTGGTCAGCACATGGCTAGCGCAGTTGATGCACTGTTGGGTATTGATCTGGCGTAAGGTTTATGAATCGCGACGGCGCAGGTAGCGCTGGAAATCACGAGCGATCGCCTCACCGGAAGCTTCCGGCAAATCCGCCGCGTCCCGTACTTCCTCGAGTTGCTGGACATACTCAGCGACATCAGGATCGTCAGCAGCGAGTTCCTCAGCGCCTCTCTGCCACGCCTGGGCGTCTTCAGGCAAGTCGCCCAGGTCAATAGATGCATCGACCAAATCCTCAAGCATGGCCAAGAGGGCAAGTGTGGCCTTCGGGCACGGCGGTTCGGCAACGTAATAAGGCACCTGTGCCCAGAGGGACACGGCCGAGAAGCCGGCATCTTGAGCCTCACTCTGCAACACCCCCACGATGCCGGTCGGACCCTCATAGGTGGTGGTTTCGAAACCCAATCGGGAAGCCAAGGTCGCATCAGATGCGAACCCAGTGATCGGAACGGGGCGAGTGTGCGGAGTGGCAGCCAAAAGCGCTCCGAGAACGATGACTTGCTTGACTCTCAACGATTCTGCGAGGTCTAGCAACTCCGCGCAAAAAGACGGCCAGCGCATTGACGGTTCAATGCCATTGACCAAAACCGCATCGTGGGAGCTATTCGCAAGACGTGCGATGCTCACGCTCGTGGTGGGCCAGGTCAGACTACGCACGCCCTTGCTCTCAATGTTGATGATGGGGCGTTGGACTTGAAAGTCGTAGTAGGACTCGGGGTCCACTGTTGCCAGCAGTTGCGCATCCCATTGATCAGAAAGATGGCGCACTGTTGCGGTGGCTGAATTGGCACCATCGTTCCAACCCTCAAAGGCAGCAATCAAGACTGGACTGTTGAGTTGTGGTAACTCTGCATGGAACTCCATGATCGCTCCCTTCTTCTCATCCAACGGTAGTGGCAAATAATTCATGCCACCTAGAACTATTCGCTACTGATCGCGTCAAGCACGTTCAGTCGTGATGCACGCCTTGCCGGCCATAGTGCAGCCAGCACGCCAACCAACGCCGAAACCACCAGGAATGCGATCAGCTGGCCCCAAGGGATAGACAAAATTTGAATGCCCTCGTTGCGTAACACCTTTTGCAGGCTGACACCAAAGATCACACCCAGACCCAGGCCCAACAAGGCACCATAGATGGCGATGACCATCGATTCCCATCGAATGGAGGACTTCATCTGCTTGCGGGACATTCCGACGGCTCGAAGCAGACCAATTTCGCGCGTGCGTTCCACCACGGATAAAGCCAACGTGTTAACAATTCCCAAGATGGAAA
>JBAXSF010000006.1:0-20956 GCA_037130835.1 Actinomycetes bacterium | reverse complement strand
TCCCAGAAGTCAGTATCGGGCGCCTCAGGAATTTCCACACCCCATGACCGTCCCAGTGAGTGGATGTTCTCCACCGTCACTCGCTCACTAACTTCAGTGGGCCACGTTGCGACTTCTTTGCTCAGCCATTCCTTGAGTCCGCGGTTAAAGCACAACAGCCCGACAGATTCGCCTGCTTCTGCGAGGAATTTCACTTGATGTAGGGCGGCCCAGGTTTTTCCGCTACCAGGACCACCCACCACCTGAAAGCGCCGAACCTCCCGCATTGCTCGTAAAGCGCGCGCTTCGGTACGCGTTAGGCGCTCGACCTGATCATCGTTTGCTGCGCGCAGTGCTGCGACCTTCTCGCGGAAATTGAATGCACCCACTAGAACCTTGCTGGCGTCCGCTACCCATTCCTCATCGGGGATTGTGCCGACGTCGTCAGTAAAATTCTTCATTGCGAACTCGATGCGGTAAGCCAATGAATTCATGTCATTCTTGGTCAATGTCAATTCAGGCAAAATCTCCGGAGTGCGCAAACGATCTGTAGCCTCGGTGTCAAGAAACAACACAAAGTGGCCCTTGAATACATTTCTGGGAATGCCTGAATGGTTGAGCAGGTACTCATTCATCAAATATTTGGCATTTCTAGCCTGCTCAACGGGATGAATTTCGCCAGGACCGGTGGGATGACGTTGCCACCACGCACCATTCTCAAACCAGATCTCACCTGCCTTGACCTCAATGACAACGAAGCCCACGCCAGGCCACAAAATAATGAAATCCGCTTCGCGATCATTTCGCTTTCTATCCATAAACCACACACTGTGCAAAAGGACGGCTTCGGCTGGTAGCTGGGCTCGAAGTGCCTTAAAGGCACGTTCTTCACCAGAGTTTTCAAATACGGGTTGCTCTGGGATGCAGCGTGCAGGCATTACTCCCCCTCATTCAGCGATCAACAACTACATCGGCCAGGTCAGGCTGATGTCTGACGCATCTTTTCCACGCTCTTCAAGCCAGGCCTTGAAATCCACAGCCCACTCACGATGCCACGACGCTTGAGAGGCCATCATCTCATCAAGTGCGACATCACCCAGGCTGCCCAACTCCACCAGATTGAACATCACTTCAACGGCGGCTTTGGCATCAGCCATGGCTTCGTGAGCATCCTCAACGCTGAGTCCAAACCGCGAAACAGCATCCGCAAGGCGCTTCTTGCCGGGGCGATACCTCTCGAGTTGTCGCCAAATCACCAACGGGTCAAGGACTAACCCCATGGCTCCGATCTCGACGCCGTGTCGATCGGCCTCGTGCCAGATAAAAGGGATATCAAAAGCCGCGTTATAGGCCACGACCGGCAATCCATTGTCCCAAGCCGCACGCAGTTGAGTCACAATCTCGCGCACTGCAACAGGTGCCGCTTGGCCTTCGGCAGCCACCCGCTCATTGGTGATGCCGTGCACGGCCGTTGCCTCGGCGGGAATGGCGATACCTGGATTAACTAGCCATGAATGCGCCGCCAGGATCGAATCCTGACTCATCGCGACCACCGCGGCCGAAACGATCCGATCCGATGACGGGCTGATACCCGTGGTTTCAAGGTCGAAACCAACGAACGTACTAGGCCACGTCACAGCAACTACTTCCTTGAAGTGCTCAGCCGCGCAAACGACGGAATCCGTGATCCCGACGCAGTTGTTCCTCGAGCAGCAGCAACCTTGTCCAGGGCTTCACCCAAACGCTTCTGGGCTTCGGCAAAGGCAGTCAGGTCGCCACGTCGCAAGGCAGTTTGGGCATCGTCATAGGCCTTCGTGGCGGCGTCCAACGCTTGGTCCAAGGTCGTAACCGTGGACGGAGGCTTGACGACGGTTCCCGAATCCGTTTCATTGGAGTTCGAGTTGCCCGTGTCACCCAGGAAGATGGCGCGCAACGCCTGATCCAACGTATCTGCCATCGCAGTACGCGAACCGAACGAAACAGCGACCTTGCGCAATAGCGGGAACGAGTCAGTTTGCGAAGCCCGTACGTAGATCGGCTCAACGTAGAGCAAACCGCCACCAACAGGCAGACTCAGCAAGTTGCCAATCTCCACGTCGGAACCACCACGACGAAGCAACGAAAGTTGCGACGAGATCAGGGGGTCAGACTCAATGTTGTTCTGCACCTGCACCGGACCTGGGATGGTGGTGTTGCGTGGCAATTCCAGCACCCGAATCTTGCCGTAATTTGGTCCAGGTTCAGCATTGACCGCCATAAAGGCCGCCAAGGTCTGTCGGTTGTTGGGTGAGAACGTTGAGGTCAACGAGAACGCCGACTTGGCCGTTCCAGGCATCTTCAACGTCAAGTAGTACGGAGGCTGTGGCTGACCCTCACTGATTTTGGTCGGGTCATTGGGGATCGTCCAGAAGTCTTGTCCGCTATAGAACGCCAGGGCATCTTGCACGTGGTAGCGCGAGTACAGCTCTCGCTGCACCTTGAACAAGTCTTCGGGATAGCGCACGTGCTGCAAGAGCGCAGCTTCAATTTCCGAACGTGGCTTGATGGTGCCGGGGAATGCTGCAGCCCACGACTTAAGCACGGGGTCTTTGGTGTCCCATTCGTACAACGACACCGTTCCGTCGTACGCGTCAACGGTTGCCTTTACGGAGTTGCGGATGTAGTTCACATCCGTACCCGCTTGAGCTTGAACGAACTGCGAATCGGCCGTGATGGAGTCGGCGATTGCTTCACCCAACTGAGTCCGCGTGGAATAGGGGTAGCCATTCGTGGTGGTGTAAGCATCAACCACCCACACGATTTTTCCGTTGACCACTGATGGGTACGGGTCACTATCGAGAGTGAGCCAAGGGGCGACCTTCTTCACGCGATCGCTTGGATTGCGCTCATACAAAATCTTGGATTCTGAATTGACCAAGTTTGACAGCAGGATGTTGCCCTCTTGGTACCTGACGGCAAAGACCAGCTTGTTGAACAGCGAACCTACTGGCACACCGCCCGTGCCACCGTAGGTGTTGTTTCGTTGTCCGTTGGCGCTGGCGTCGTCTGGGTAATCCAGTTCCTGGGGTACTGATCCGGCCGGGCCACCCACGATGGAGTAGACCGGCGAGTTCTCGCCGAAGTACACCCTGGGCTGCTTGATGTCGAGCTCGCCCTTGGGCGGAATGTTGCTCTCGAAGAACGCGGGCGCTCCATCGGAATTAGCCGTATTACTGAAGGCACTGGTAAAGCCAAAACCGTGAGTGAAGACAGTGGTGTTGTTGATCCAGTTACTTTCAGGAATGCCCGCAAGATTAATCTCACGCAGCGCCACAAGCGAGTCTCGCTGCTTGCCGTTGATCTTGTATCGGTCAACATCCAACGTGTTAGCAAAGGAGTAGTAACCACGAATTTGCTGCAACTGATTAAACGTCGGCGGGACGATGGCTGGGTCGAGAAGCCGTGCATTGTTAATTGTTGATCGGTCAGAGGCAATGGCTTTGGCTGTTGTCTTGTCTTTAGCCTGGTACTCCTGCTTTTCGATACCCGTGAGGTCGTACGCACTCAGTGTCGCATCGATGTTGCGTTGGATGAAGGGCTGCTCCTTGGTGGCCTGGCTGGGGTTGACCTGAAAACGTTGCACAAAGGCGGGATACAGCGAACCAATCACGATCGCGGAGAACACCAAAAGGCCAACCGCTGCTAACGGCAGTGCCCACGTTCGGCGGAACACGTTGAAGATAAACAGCCCCGCAGTAATAACGGCGATAAACATCAAGATGTTCTTCGCCGGTAAAACCGCGTTGATTTGCGCGTAGTTAAGCCCAGTGAACAGCGAATTGGGGGTCACGGCCAACTGGAAGCGGTCAAACCAATAGGCCACGGCCTTGAGCAGCATAAAAATGCCCAGCAATACCGAAATGTGCGCGGTGGCAGCAGGAGTAAAGCGCTCGCCTGGAGTTTGCAGACGAATTCCGCCGTAGATGTAATGCACAACCAACGACAACAAGATGGAAAGAACCAAAACGGCAAAACCAAAACCCAACAGGAAGCGATACCACGGCAGGTCAAAAGTAAAGAACGAAATATCGCGCCCAAATTGTGGATCTTTGGTTCCAAAGTCAACGCCATTTCGCCACAGCAGATAGGTGCCCCACTGTGTGGCCGCTGAGGTACCCCCGATCAATAACAAACCAGCAGCGGCGGCAATCAGGATCGCCCGACGGAAAGGCTCAAGAGCCACGCGATACCGGTCGAGGTTTTGCTGCTCGAGCGAAAGTCCCCGAAACACTGGGCGAATACGATAAGCGATCCAGGCATTGAGTAGCACTCCAAATGCCAACAGCAAGCCAAAGACAAAGAACAAACCAACCCTGGTGACCAACTGCGTGGTGAACACAGACGTGAAATTCACCGAGCGGAACCACAAGATGTCCGAGTAGAAACCAGCGAAGCTGGAGAAGGCGATCACCAGGACAGCAACGATCACCAGCGTCGGGAATAGCACCCCGCCTCGGCGGCGGCCAGGTGCGCTTGGGGAGTCGGAAATGATGGGTTCACCAGAGGGGGGAAATGACATGACACCAACCTACGACACACTGGAGACATGAGCACACCGCTAACCCATGCCGTCCAGCAAGTTGAGGAGTTTGTCGCCCGCGATGGCTGGGACCAGACCCCCCGAATGTTTGCTTTGGCCTGGGCCAGTGAACTGGTCAGCACCGAGCCGGATCTTGCTGAGGAGTTGGGGATTAGCCCAACCGATGCAGGATTTGTCCCGATTGAACAGGACTGGACCGATGAAGAGCAGCCCTTGGATGCGCTCCTGGCCGCCATTGGCTGGCCCGAGGAGGTGCAGGGTTGTGTGATCACCCTTGAGCGCATCGTGTTGCCCGATACGGCCGAAGCCGAACTCGTGGCCAACGGATTGGATCCGACCTCACGCGAATTCGCCGATGAGGCACTCGAGCACCCCGACCATCAAGACGTTCGCATGTCAATCGGGGTCTTGCGAGGAGGCGATCGTTTTTGTCGTCTGCGAGTTCGTCAATCAGATGGCACCGAGACCTTTACCGAGGGACCCGAATTAGTGCCCGGGCTCACATCCGCCCTGGCCACAACGTTCGAAGCTTAAGCAACTCAACACGGAGTCGTAGGTTTGCCCTTACGAACATTTTCTAGTTGAGCAACCGCATCGCTGAGGGTTTCCACCCGGATCAAGGTCAAACCCTCGGGCGCGGCCCGGAAGGCGTCCAGACAATTACGCGTTGGTGTCAAGAAGAACGTCGCTCCATCGCGGTGCGCTCCGACCACCTTTTGCTGCACACCACCAATCGGGCCCACGAGACCTTTGTCATCAATGGTTCCCGTACCGGCGATGGTCTTGCCTGCAGTCAGCGAACCTGCAGTGAGTTTGTCGACAACACCCAGCGAAAACATCAAGCCCGCACTCGGACCGCCCACGCTTTCCAAACCGTAAGTAACAGAGATGTCCTTACCTTGGAAACCATTGGCGACCACGATGCCCACAACTGACGTCTTTGGATCTTTCGTTGACTTGCGAGTCGTCACCTTCGCCGTCACAGGCTTGCCATTGCGCACGAGAGAAAACACCACGACGGTTTCAGGTTTCTTGGACGAAATCAGGTCCGCAGCCTGCTGCGCTGAGCCAAGCGTGGTCCCGTCAATGGCCGCCATGACATCGCCAGGCTTGAGCGATCCCGCACTGGCCCCCTTGGACGCAACCGCATTGACCAGGACGACAGCCACCACAGGCTTATTGAGATACCGCAAAGCGGCAGTTGTGGCTTGGGATTGAGAATCGACAAAGTCTGCTGAGTTTTGCTCTTCGACTTGTGCAGTATCAACCTTGGCTGGAAACAAAAGGCGTTCAGGCAAGACAGCAGTACTGGAATCGAGCCAGCCAAGGAATGCTTCGACCAACGACACTTGGCCAAAAGGCCCGCCGGCCTCGCTGACCGTTGTGAGATTCAACCCACCCTGAGTGGGATAAGTACGAGCGCCCGAGACGTTGATCACCGGCTTTCCGGCATCCTCGCCAAGCGTGTTGAACGTGGGTCCGGGCCGCAAGATGACATAAGGAACCGGCAGGATCGCCGCTAGTGCGACAAGGAGAACTAAAACCAACCCAGACATGAGCAGCGACTTAGTTCGCGCGTCTAATGGTTGACGTTCTTCACCCTCAGCGTCGTCGGCCTCTTGACTCTCGCTCATGGATTCAGTCACGAAGGTGATCCGCCATCGGTCGGCTTACTTGGCCCACGAGAGCGCCGCCGGCCACGGGGGTTGTCCTTACGCATGGCGTCATTGAACTTCTTTTGCTGAGCCACGGTGTGACGAGGATCGCCCGGCCGATCTTGACCACGCCACGTGTACCAAACGACAGCACCAATCGTTGCCAAGATGGGTATGAACCACCATGCCAATGCCGACACTGCACACTCCCCAACGATGAATATGACAAATCTTGTGACATCAGCCTAGGACTGTGGATGGCACGGCGCTCACGCAGCAACCGGGTATCGCTTGTTACACGCCTCGGCGACGGCGAGCCCGAAGCAATGCTGCGACCGTCAGCACAGCAGCCGCGGCCGTCAGGGCGGTGACCTCGGATCGCCCGACGCGGCGACCGGCAATGGCGATGCGACCCTGGGCTTGTTCCATCAGAGCTTCAACAACTTGCTGATTGGTCCACGAAGCCGTCCACCCGTGGTTGGCGAGCACCGTTGAATCAATGACCCAGGGGTAGCGAATGAAGTCCAGTTCCTCCGCAGGCGCAGGAGTAATGCCATGGTGATGCAGGCGAGATGCCGTGCTCATGACCGCGGCTGCGGGGAGCTCGAGGCGTGAAATTCCACTGATGGCTTCGATCTCCTCCTGCACCAACCAACCCGAGGCACCAACAGGCACGACGCCAGCGATGGAATTCTCCACTACACATTCCAACGCCGTCGCCAGATCGTCAATGTGCACAAACTGCCAGGCCGGCACCGATCCCTTGAGGAAGAGCAAGCGAGGTGCCTCAAAGTGACGCAAGAAGGCAGTATCGATGGCATCACCAAAGACCACAGCGGGGCGAACAATCGAAACGCGCGAGTCAGATTGATCGGACCACTGACGAAACTGCTCTTCCGCATCAAGCAGATCTTGAACAACACCGACTTCACCGTTAGCTAGCAGTGGCGCATCGTCCTTCAGCGGAATGGAGTTAGTCGGACTCGCTCCATAAACCATCGCGCTCGACAGCAAGATGACGTGCTTGATTCCCACCTGCGAACAGGTGGACAGCAACTTCGCGGTCAAGGCTGCGGAAAGGTCTCCGCGAAAGGGGTCTGGAACCGACAGATCAGGATCTATCCAAGCATGCACAACAGCGTCCATCCCCGCCAAATCCTTCGACAGGTCAGCACCGGTCGGGTCAACAAAGACCCAATCCACCGATCGCAAGTGATGGGCCAGCACAGCGGCAAGTCCCTGGGCCGCGCACACGATGGCTACTTTGGGCGATGTGCTTGCTGTTGTCGTCATGTCGCGGACCGGAATACTCTTAAGGTCCGCGGGGTTGAACAGATCAACGACATGACCCCCATTGTGTCGCATAGGGACGCCCGACCGGAAGTATTTGGGAGAGACACATGACCAACGACCTGCCAGGCGATCCGGAAGAGAACCCATTCGAAGCCCTCTTCGCCGCGATGCGAGGTCCCATGCCAACAGAGGCTTTTGGTCTAGGAGCCATCCTTTCTCAACTCGGCGCGATGATGCAGTCCGCCGAAGCAGGAACTGTTCCCTGGGATGTTGTCCAACGAGCAGTGGACGAAAAAATGGTGGGGGTGACGGATCCGGTGCCCACCACGACGGATCGCAGTCGCTTTGATGATGCTGTTTTGTTAGCCGATGCTTGGCTTGATCAAGCGACTTCGCTACCTAGCCACGGCGAGCTTGAGGTGTGGTCACGCCGTCAATGGATTGATAAAACAGCCAAGCAGTGGCTTCAGCTTGTCCAACCTTTGGCCTCCCGAGCCACTGACGCCATGGGGCCGCGC
This sequence comes from Actinomycetes bacterium, assembly GCA_037130835.1. Classification (GTDB taxonomy): domain Bacteria; phylum Actinomycetota; class Actinomycetes; order UBA12327; family UBA12327; genus AcAMD-2. The sequence continues at coordinate 12,932 of JBAXSF010000006.1, read as the reverse complement.
GCGCTCATGGCAAGTGACATGATTCCGCCCGAATTCGCCGCCGTCATGGACGGCCCCATGGGTCAGCTGATGGACAACTTGGGATCCATCATTTTCGCCACGCAGGTGGGTCAGGGATTGGCCGAACTCAGTGGCAGCGTCCTCACCACTGCCGACATCGGAGTGTGCGTAACCGATGACAGCCGAGCGGCACTGGTCTTGACCAATCTTGACGGCTTTTCCGAGGACTTAGGGGTGACATCCACTGACATTGATCTCTACCTCACGCTGCGAGCGCGGGCCCACCAACGGCTGACGGCACATGCTCCATGGCTTACGGCTTTGTTCACTGCAGCTATTGATGATTACGCCCGCGGACTCAGCCTCGATCTATCAGTTTTGCAAGAGCAAATCGAAGCGTTAAACCCCAACGACCCAGCAGCACTGTCAGAGTCTCTTGCGTCCGGCGTGTTCGCTCCGCCGGAAACGCAAGAACAACTTGACGCGCAAGCCCGACTCGAAACCCTCATCGCGTTAATCGATGGCTGGATTGATGATGTAGTGACACAAGCATCCGGCGCCATGACCTCCGCCATTGCTCTGCGCGAGACATTGCAGCGCCGTCGCGCCACTGGCGGTCCGGCTGAGCAAACGTTCGCCTCACTGGTGGGTCTTGAGTTACGACCACGCCGCGTACGGGAAGCCAGCCAACTATGGGCCCGAATCCGAGAGCAACGAGGAGTGGCTGGACGCGATGCCCTATGGGCTCACCCCGACTTGTTGCCCACCGGTGAGGACATTGACTCCCCCGACCACTTCCTTCGCGCCATTCCGCTCGATCTTTCCGAACTCGATGACCTCGAACCGTTTGGGGACAACGAGAACTAACCCTTCGCTGCGGCCCAGCCTTCGAGATACCCCTGGGCGCGCACGGCCTGTGGGTAACGATCCATCAGGACTTTAAAGTCCGCAGAATGATCAGGGACCAATAGGTGGGCAAGTTCGTGTAGGACGACGTAATCCACGACAAACTGTGGCATCGGCTGCAACCGGTGCGAGATCCGAATACTGCGATCGGCCGGAGTGCACGAGCCCCAGCGCGATTGTTGATTGGTGACCCAGCGAATCGAAAACGGATCAAGAGTGGTGTGCAAGTATTTACTCGCAAGGAATTGAGCACGTTCAAGCAGAGCTTCGTCACTGGGTTTTTGTCGGGGATCGGTGCGATCAAGTCGCTGCACCATTTCATCAACGATCTCTTGTTCTTGAGAACGCGGTGTTGATGCTGGCATCAAAATGACCACCGTTTCGCCATCGCGATAGGCAGAAACCGTTCTACGTCGACGCTTACTTCGACGAATCTCAATCTTGGGTGACTGCTCCAATGACATGTGGTGAAACTAGCCCACGTGGACAGTGGGTGCGATGGGACTCGTGGGACTAAATGTGATATCCGCGTGACAAATATTTTTTCTCCACACCCATAGTGGATAAAGCTAGGCACGAAAACCGCTCTAAGCCGGGAAACTCCTTGATCTATCCACACAACAACCCACAGGTCGCCCCCAGGTTTGTTTGACTTGTCCCCAGAGCATCCACAACATCGTCCACAAGCAGGTGGAAAAACTCGTTGACGGTAGGCACTCACGCCCCTTACCTTCTCCTTAGACGAAGCCCTCGGGATAACGCTCCGTCATTCGCAAGGGGAAGGCGAATGACGGAAATCGCGACCTGAGGGCTTTGTCATGTCCCAAAATGTCCATAATCGCCTGCGACACGCGAGAAAACCTCCCCAGAGTGGCCAAATCTAGGCGTCCGCAGGCGTACCTTGAAGACAGTCCAAGGCGCGGGCCTTGAACGCTGCAATGGAGGAAGCAATGGCCGAGGAAAGTTACACCGGAACTGCCTACTGCGTGAAGTGCCGCGAAAAGGATGTGCCGTTCACTGGAGTTGTCGTCGAAAAGAACGGTCGGCGTATGGCCCAGGGTATTTGCCCCAAGTGCGGTACCAAGTTGAACCGAATCTTGGGCAAGGCCTAAGACTTCAGCGTTTGACCTGCTGTTGTCCCCAACAGCCATTCCCCACGTTTGTCAGACTTTGTGTTTAGTGCGCCCTCGGAATTGATTCTGAGTAATCCGCCATTGCACCACGAAAGCCCTGTGGAGAGCGTTCTTCTCCACAGGGCTTCTTCGTTCATCGTGATCCCATGCATCTCCAACTCAAACCCGGCCTCGTCGTCCTCCCCCTGAGCAGCACGAGCGTGCAAATTGGCATCGCACCAGGCCCGACCTATCGGTTACACGACCTCAGTCCTTCGATGTCCTCCTTTGTTTCACTCTTAACCACACCACACACCTGGTCCCAGCTACTTCAAGGCAGCGGTCTGGATAAGTCAGCAGCTGAAGCGTTGAGAAACCAACTCGCCAATGCTGGTTTACTCACCATGCACCAACACAGCTCAATGACAACGCAAGAGCGGGATCGACTGGACCGCGCACGCCTTCACCACGACAGTGCTGCGTGGTCCTTAGCCAATCCGCTCGCTGATAGTCGCGACATCATGAATCGGAGATCGAATGCCTGGGTCGAAATCCACGGGAGCGGTCGCCTCGCCTTTGCCCTTGGGCAACTCCTCGCGGCCGCTGGTGTGGGCCGCATAACTGCCGCCACCTCTAGAGCATTAACCGAACAGGACTGTGCCCCTCTTGGACCGCTGCCGCAGCACTGCGGCCAGCCATCCCATCGAGCCTTAATGGATCTACTGAGTTCGCACTACCCCAGCGTGCATCGTGCGTCCCGGCCACATCAGCCACCCGATGTCACCCTTATCACTAGCGAAGCACCCTTTGTCTCCTTAGACCTCTGTGATGAACTCGTGAGTCATGACCGGGCACATCTGCCCGTTGTTTCACGCGGCGGCGGTTTTGTGCTTGGGCCGTTCGTCATCCCTGGACAATCTGCGTGCGTGCGATGTGACGAGCTCATTCACTCCGATCGAGATGCAACACATGCGTGGATCGCGACAGCAATGCGCACCAACCCCTCGCCGCCCCAAGCCTTTGACGCCGTCCTTGGCACCTTGGCCACCTCGGTCGTCGCGCTTAACGCGTTGGCATACATCGACCAACTGGTGACACCTCAGTTGCTCAACGCAGTAGCAACAACAACATTGCCTTCTGGCGAACTCACCGTGACTGCGACCACGCCACATCCAGCTTGTGGGTGTGGGTGGCCGCAGTCAGAGCGTTCGTAGCTACTGGAATCAGGCGGCCGAACCGGCCATCCGGCGCGGTGCACGCTTGTACGCAATCACTCGCCCACGGTCGAGCAATGCCCCGCCCCACACTCCCCATGGCTCACGGCGCTCTAGAGCTCCGGCCAGACAAGCTTGACGCATCGGGCACACGCGACACACGACTTTGGCCTGCTCGAGCTCGTGTGGATCCTCGGAGAAGAACTGCTCAGGTGCATCTGTGCAGGCGGGGATCATCACGTCGTCGGGCAAGAGGTCACTCGGCGAGATCAGCGTAATCATGACGTGCCTTTCATTTTCTGTGAATGGGTTTGGTGCTACGGAATGTGTGGAATCGGGCTCCTGGGCAAAAAACAAAGGCCGCGGTCCCCAACGGGTCCGCGGCCTGACAATGGCAAAAATCAATTAGTCAGGGGGTCCCGGGCGCGCATGCTTCTTGGCGCTTGCAGCAAAATAAGCCGCAAACGTCGTCGTGCTCGCCCATCGGCGAGAAGAAGCAGACAACATCGAGATGTCCTAACCAATTAATCGTGTTGACGGATGTCAACGACTCCAAGGATAACGCACGAAAAATCCGGGCTCGACTTGGTGCGTGTCGCGCTGATCCGTTTACGCGTGAGCCCTGCCTAGAGATTTAACGCTAGGGGGTGTTGGCGGCGGCGGCTTCCGAAGCTGCCAGTGCATCCTCCGCAGAGCCACCATCGAGCACCAGGCGCACCGCTGAGCCATAGCGCTGAAGCTTGCTCTGGCCAATCCCGACAATGGCCAAGAGTCCGGCGTCATTGCTGGGTTCAGCCTCAGCAATGGCCTGCAGCGTGGCATCGGTGAAGATCACAAAGGCCGGAACACTGACCCGGTTGGCCTCGGCCAATCGCCACTCACGCAGGCGATCAAACAACGCCTCATCGAAGTCAACCTCACAGGTCAAACACCGCTTGAGTTTGCGTTCGGCCGCAACGGTGAGGACCTTTGTGCACACCCGGCACTTCACCCCGGATTTTGGACCCTTCACCACGCGAGGCTCGGCCACGATCTTTGGCGCCGAGCCAACCACTGCTGCACCAAGCGCTGCCAAGAAGCGTGACGGTTCGCGCGTGCCCCGACCATTGCGCGACTTAGACCACGACATCACGAGTTCGTCGCGTGCTCGTGTGATCCCGACGTAGAACAACCGGCGCTCTTCAGCGATTTGTTCACTCGTTGATGCGTGGATCAGCGGAAGGGTGCCATCGACTAGACCGACGAGGTGAACACACGACCATTCCAATCCCTTCGCGGCATGCAGCGAGGCAAGTGTGACGCCATCAACTGCCGGAGCGTGTTGGGCTGCTGAGCGCTCAGACAACTCTAGAACAAATTCAGCAAGCCCAGCTGCGGGAGTAGATGCTTCGAATTCGTCAGCCAATCCAGCCAGAGCAGATAGCGACTCCCACTTTTCGCGCACCGCACCTGCACCGGAGGGCGGGTTGTCGTCCCAACCCATACTCAGCAAAACCGCGCGCACCGCCTGCCCCAATCCAGCAACCGATCCCGCTGGCTCTAACGCAGCCCCGTCCGCCATGTCCTGGTTGAGCAGGCCGCCAGGAATGGCCCTAGCCGCTCCTCGAATCAAGGTCATGGCCTGGCGTACTTCTGGGCGGTCAAAAAAGCGCTCGCCGCCCTTGAGCACGTAGGCGATTCCCACTTCCGCCAAGGCTTGTTCGTAGTTCTCCGACTGCGCGTTGATGCGATACAAGATGGCGATTTCGCTTAGTGGAACACCAGCGGCTTTTTGCGCGGCAATGCGTTGAACAACGGTCGTGGCTTCTTCCAGTTCATCAGCGCAGACCACAAGCTCTGGCGCCTTGCCACCGTCGCGTTGCGCTTGAAGGGTGAGCGCAGGAGTGCCCGTGGGCGCTGCAGCGCGCAGGACGGCATTTGCCGTTGCAATGATTTGTGGCGTCGATCGGTAGTTGCGGATCAGCGAAATCTGAAGCGCGTTCGGGAAGCGCTGTGCGAACGATTCTAGGTACTTTGACTCAGCCCCGGTGAAGGAGTAAATAGTCTGCGCCGAATCACCCACCACCGTGACGGAATCACCATCGCCTAACCAGCCTTTGAGCAAGCGGTCTTGTAATTGGTTAACGTCTTGGAACTCATCGACGACGAAATGGCGGTAACGCGCCCGAATCTCTTCGACGACAGCGCTTTGCTCTTCGAGCAAGGCCACGGTTAGCAAGAGAATGTCCTCGAAATCGAGTTTTCCGCGTTCGCGCTTGACCTCTTCGTAGGCCTGATAGAGCCGAACAAACTGCTCCGGCGTCACCGGCGGCTCTCGGCGTTGGGCGCGCTCGAGGTAATCGCCAGGAACGATGGATGAGACCTTCGCCCATTCGAGTTCACTGGCGAGGTCACGGATCAATGCCGGACTGGTGGCAAGGCCTACTCGGCTGGCAGCCATCGCCATGACTTGCGCCTTAGACCCCATCACCTCAGGCATCTGCCCACCGATAGCTCGCGGCCAAAAGTAGGTCAGTTGACGCAGGGCCGCCGAGTGAAATGTTCGGGCCTGGACTCCGCCAACACCCAAACCGCGCAAGCGTTGGGCCAACTCACCAGCAGCTCGAGTGGTGAAAGTAACAGCGAGAACCTGGCTGGGATCAATCACTCCCGCATGCACGCCATAGGCGATGCGATGGGTGATGGCACGTGTCTTACCTGTTCCAGCTCCCGCTCGAACAACGACTGGGCCAAAGGGTGCTAAGGCGACTTCCCGCTGTTCGGGATCGAGTCCTTGCAGGACTTCATCGGGCGTAGGCACCCCCGCATCTTCGCAGTTGGGGGTGACGCCCGCTACAGGCCTAGGTGTTTCTTGACATCTTTGAGGCTGGGATTGGTCGCTGCCGTGCCGTCCGGGAATACCACTGTGGGAACGGTCTGGTTTCCGCCGTTGACCTGTTCCACGTAGGCGGCCGCCGCAGGATCTTGCTCAATGTCGACTTCGGTGTATCCAATGCCCTCGCGATCCAGCTGTTGCTTGAGTCGCTGGCAATAACCACACCAAGTCGTCGAATACATCGTCAACGTTGTACTCATGCTCTCTCCTTCGCTCATGACTCCATAACCCTAGGGGCGCGGAAAATATTCCGCATGACGAGCCAACTAGTACGGTGGGCGGGTGCTTCGAATCGCCACCTTCAATCTCCTGCACGGTTTACCCGTGATCGGTGGCATGCCCCAACCCCAACGCGATGAGGAGGGCAACTTCACTGGCCCTCCGATCAATCTTGATGACAGCGGCTTACGCAAGGCTATGGATCAGCTCAATGCCGACATTGTCGGACTGCAAGAAGTCGATTGCTACCAACCCCGCAGTGGAATGCACGATCAAACAGCGATTGCGGCGGAGCAACTTGGGGCACCACATCACTTGTTTGCCCCTGCCGTCATGGGCACACCGGGCGACACTGATGGTTGGCGAGCGGCCACATCACAAGACGATGCCGACTTTGCTGCCGGGCTCGATGTGGGACCGATGTACGGAGTGGGGCTGGTGTCGCGATTGCCGGTTGAGCAATGGCACGTGGAGCGCTTTAGTGCCCCGCGCGCTCGGCTTCCCTTGATTGTGCCCACGCCCGATCGCCGGCCCACCATCATTTCGGTCCCTGATGAACCTCGCGTTGGCATTGTCGCGGTGCTCACCGGGCCGGCTGGACCCTTTACGGTCGCAACCGCCCACCTATCTTTTGTTCCTGGCATCAATGTTCGCCAACTACGCGACTTCGCTCGCCGCACCGCGCACTTTCCCCGACCTTTTTTCCTCATCGGCGACTTCAATTTGCCCGGACGTTGGCCAGCGCGCATCACCAAGTTTGATTCCTTGGCGCGCGGCGGCACCTATCCATCGTTTTCACCACGAATCCAATTCGACCATGTACTGGTCGACGGCTTATCCCCATCGGTCCGCAGTCATGCCCGCACCATGGCACTGGAGATCTCTGATCACTGTGCGGTTGCCGTCGACCTGGAAGGGTTTGACGCCTCGAACTAGTCCGTCAACAGTTGCTCGATTGATTCGGCGGTCAGGTCGCTGACATCGGGACGATCCAAGCGCTGATCAAGAACGTAGTAGAAACCCACCTTGACCCGATCGGGGTCAATGCCGTGCATTTTCGCCCAGGCAATCCGATACACCGCGAGTTGTTCCCGGTCAGCTGGTTTCGTACCCGTCTTCCAGTCAATGAGATCAAAGGTGCCGTCGTCATCTTGGTAGACCGCATCGATGCGTCCAACAATCACGCGACCGCCCAAGACGATTTGGATGGGTGCTTCGATCGCGTACGGCTGGCGGTCCGCATAGGGACCAGCTTCAAAGGCATCCTGCAGTTCCTTCAGCTTGTCATCGGCCACCACGAAGTCGTCGTCGCTAGCACCGAGCAATTCGTCGCGATTGATCAAGGCCCGCTGACCAAATCGGGCTTCAACCCACGCGTGGAAGTCCGTACCGCGCGATGCCGCGCGAGCAGGTGGTCGGGGCATTGGGCGCAACAGGTCGCGAGCAAAGCCTTGGCGATCGTGGGTGAGCCGAACAATCGCCGACGCACTCAAGGAATCTGGAATGGGGACTTCGCGAACGGGTGCGTGTTGAATACGAGCTTCCTCGATCAACAAGCGAGCATCGCGCACCCACTGTTGAACATTAACTGGATAGGTATCAACGGGGATGTCCAACAGATCCATGGATGTGGAGCCGGCCATGTCGGCCGCTATCCGCACATCGTTTGCTACTTCGAGACGGGCCCGATCGCGTGGCGAGTCCAGGACCACTGGCCACTGCACACTGGCTGCCTCTGTAATCCAGGGGTTGCTTTCTTTATCGTCGGGCTGGTCAACCCACACGTGAGTCAGGACATCAGCAACCTCCCGCGCTTCCGCAAGGAAGGGTGAGGGTTTGCGTGGCGTCTTTTGAGTCAGCCCCCAGACCGAACCTGACATGAAAACCTGCTGCTTGGCCCGCGTCACGGCCACATATCCCAGTCGCCGTTCTTCGGCTAGCGACAGTTCCTTCATCTGTTCATCGAAGGCGGCGCCGCCGCCGTTGCCTTCCCAGGTACTGATCGCTGGAAAGTCCTGTGCATCTCCGCGCAAAGAAAAGGGAACCGCCTGCATATGCCGGATCCACACTTCACGCTTCTTGACGCTCGGGAATGTTTTGGCATCAAGTCCCGGAATGATCACTACGTCGTACTCCAGGCCCTTGGCTCCATGAACGGTCAAGAGTTTGACTGATTCGGTTGGCGAAGGTTGGGCGGTGTCCAGCGCTTGCTTCTCATTCGCCATCGCTTGCAGGTAAGACAGGAACGATCGCAGGCTCACGCGTCCGTCAAGATCATTGAACTCGTCCGCCAAGGCCAGCAATGCTGACAACGACTCCGAAAGTCCGACGCGTGCATCGCGAATGCTGACTTCAACATCAATCCCAGTAATGCGAATGACTTCCGTGATGACATCAACCGGTGCCATGCCAGCGAAATAGCGCAATCGTTCAAATTCTCGGGCCAACAAAGCGCAGCGCTGCCGCCCTTCGGGACTCAAGTCGGCATCCCCTGGGTCCATCACCGCCTCAAGTAGGGAAACCAACTCCACGGCGTCCGCGGATGCAACGGCTTCCAGCAAGGTTTGCGTCAAGTGATCTTCGTGTTCGACAACTTTCTGGCCTCCCGACTGCTCGCGCACCACATCGTGGGCTCGACGACTCAGCGCCAACAGGTCGGCCGGGCCAAAGCGCCATCTCGGCCCTGATAGGAGGCGGATGAGCGAAGGATTCTCGCAGGGGTCATCAAGTAGCTTCAACGTCGCAATGACATCCGCGATTTCGGGGAGTTCGAGCAAGCCACCGATACCGACGACCTCAACGTTGATTCCCTGCGCTACCAGCGCGTTGTACCAGCGCGCAACATGCGCATTGGCACGAAGCAAGATCGCGATCTCGTGAAGCGGAGTCCCCTCTGCAATTGCCCGCTGAATATGGGCAACCCCAGAGTGCACTTCCTCCATGGCTTGCTCAAAAAAAGCGACCTCAACGCCACCGGTGGTCGCACGATCAGGTTGTGCAACGAGTGGCTTAGCTGCTGTGTGGCGTTCGCGCACCGGTGCAGCCACCGCGTTGGCCACATCCAAGATGAGCTGGCCGCTGCGATTATTGACTCCTAAGCCGGCTTGATTGGCCTTTTGATCGTCGGCCTTGGTGAACTCGTGGGCAAAGATTTCGATGTTGCCTGCCGAAGCCCCACGCCAGCCATAGATGGCCTGCAGAGGGTCACCGACTGCCGTCAGGCTGTGCCCTTGGCCGAACAGGTCGAGCAAAAATGACTTTTGCGCAACCGAAGTATCTTGATATTCATCAAGCAGCACCACGGCAAACCGCGCACGCTGCTCGCGACCGATCTCGGGGAACTCGCGGGCCAAGCGAGCCGCAAAACCAATCTGGTCACCAAAATCCATCAGTGCCAGGCGTTGCTTTTCCCGGCGAAACTCTTCGACCAGGCCCACTAGTTCTAACCGACCACCGGCTGCTGCACGTGCGTCTGTGGCCACCTTGGTGAACTTGGCGCTATTGGTGTCGCGGATGGTTTCTAGTTCAGCAATGTGCGCTTGATCGTGAGCGCGGATCTGATCCGCCGAACACAACTGCTCATTCATCTCATTTTCAAGCGCTAACACGTGCCCGGCAATAGTGGCCGGCGAACCTTCAATGAATTCAAATGGCCCTTTGGCTCGGGTCACCACGCGCATGGCCAACTGGAACCTCGCTGGTTGGGTCAGCAATCGCGAATCCGGCTCCACACCGATCAGAAGTCCGGATTCGGTCACTAAGCGCGAAGCGAATGAGTTGTAGGTAGAAACCACTGGACCGACTTCTAGATCCGGATCCGTGTGACCATCCTCCGATTGCGCTGCACCCCAACGATCAAGAACCGAATTGATGCGTCGTCCCAATTCAGCGGCTGCTTTGTTCGTGAAGGTCAAGCCCAGGACTTGATCAGACGCTACTTGCCCTGACGCCACCAACCACAGCACGCGCGCTTCCATCACCGTGGTCTTGCCAGTACCCGCACCAGCCATGATCACGAGAGGCTCCATGGGAGCGGTGATCGATTCGAGCTGTTCATCGGTGAAGGCAAAACCAAAGAATGCGGCTAATTCGACAGGATCGGTCATCAGTTTTTTAGTCGCGGTCATGCGATCACTCCTTGGCCATGATCTTGAGCTGGGCAAGCCGTCTTGAAGTCACAGAAAGTGCACGCTTCGGTGACCACCGGTGGGAATGCACCCGAGGCGATTTGAGCCACGCCCTCCTCGAGCAACTCATCCATCCACGTGTCAGTGCCCGGTTCGTCAGGGGCAAGTGCCGACTGTTCGCGCACGGTGGTCTTGCCGTAGGACGTGAGGCGCAACAGCACGAGCTCCGCGCCGCCCGTAATTTCCTCATCAGGAGCGGGAAGTTCGCGAACTTGAGCAATCGCGTCGTTAAGCGCACCTTCGCGTACGGCAAGTTGATACAAGCCCAATTGGGGATTTTCTTGCGTTGAGTCCTTCGATGGAGCGGACTTCATCGTCTTGAGGTCAATCACCACCACTGTGCCCTCAGCGGTGAGTTCAAGGCGGTCAATCTTGCCGCTCAAGTGCACGTTGCGGCCGGCAATGGTGACGTCCATTTCGAATTCTTCTTCAGCACCGATCAAGCGGCGCTGATTGGCGGCTTGCCAACTCAAAAAGTTAATCAGGGCATCGCGCGCTTTGCCGCGCTCGACATCGGCCTGCCAAACGGCTTCGTAGCTGACCTCATCCCAGACGCGATCCAGATGCACCATGAGTTCATCAATGTGCGGGGTCACATCCTGACTGGCAGCTTCCTCGGCTAACGCGTGAACCACACTGCCAAATCCCATCGCTGCATTGCGCGGGCCATTAGCTCGAACAGCACGACCTAAGTACCAGCTCATCGGGCACGTGACCAACGACTCCAACTGTGAACCTGAGAGACGAATCTGCTTCTCCGGTGGGAACGGGTGAACATCTTCACCTGAGATCTCGCGGACACCCCACCAGTTGTCGGGATGGGCTGTGGGAACCAGGAGCTCATCGCCGACCTTTTCACTGGCCAAACTCCCCAAGATCTGGATGGCAATATCTCGTTCAGCCTTGTGGAGCTCATTCCCTAGCAGTTGTGCGCGCAGGGAAGCGACCAAACCAGGCAAGGTAGCCGGTCGAGGCGTTCGAGCAGTAATAGCCGTAGCCGACAAGGTCGGGTTGGAGCGAATCAACTCATCAATAAATCGTGAGGGCTGAGATCCGTTCTCTGCCGCTTCACCCACGGCCGTGACCAACAATCGCTGACGGGCGCGAGTGATCGCGACGTAGAAGAGCCGACGTTCTTCGGCCAACGTGGTGCTTAAGGGATGGAAGTCCTCAATCTCGTGCGCGACTAACTGATCGGCTTGCAACAAGGTGCCGCGCTGGCGCATGTCGGGCCACACATCGGCTTGCACATCAGCCACCACAACGAAATCCCACTCGAGTCCCTTCGACCGGTGGGCAGACATGACACGCACCGCATCTCGACTGACTCCGCGCTGCACCAATGTGTCTGCCGGAATGGACTGTCGGGTGATGTTGTGCAGGAATCCGCGGGCACCACCGGCAGCTGAACGCTCTCGATTGCGCATCGCCAAGGTAAACAGCGTGAGCACTGCATCGAGATGACGGTCAGCGCGCCGACCTTGTGCACCACCGGAATACGACGAGCGCTCTAAGCGCTGACCCCACGTTCGCACGTCATCTTTACGCCAGGGTTGTTGATCCCACAAAGTCCACAACACTTCGTGGGGATCATCATGTGTGGCCATAGCTTGGCGAGCGAGCACGATGACTTCAGAGAGGCGACGTGCCACTCCCGTTACTTCCTCATCGTGGGACGCCAAGAGCCCAGGGGTCACAACGGCCTCGCGAATCAGTTCGCCTGATGAGGTAGTCGGCAATCCAAACTCGTTAGCGTGGCGACTTTCCTCACGAAGGGCGCGGCCCAAGCGCCGCAATTGGGCGGAATCCCCACCGCAATAGGCCGACAGCAGGAGGGCGCGGATTTCATCCGCACTCACCTTGCCAGGTTCGATCACACAACGCATGGCCGTCAACAACGGTTCTACAGCTGGATCCAAGTGCAAGGGCAGGTCTTCACCCGCGACTTCCACCGGCACTCCGGCCGCATGCAGCGCGCGATGAAGGCTAGGAATTGATCGCGCTCCAGACCGAACCAAGATAGCCATCTGTGACCAGGCAATGCCATCGTCAAGGTGCGCACGACGCAACTGATCCGCAATGGCATCGCCTTGCGCGATCGTGGATGAGTACGTGTGCACATCAATGACGCTGGTAGAAAGGTCGGGGGCTGCTACTCGTTGGCGGTGGCTTCGACCATCACCTTTGAATGCGGTGCCGGTGGAGGAAAACTTGGCGGCCACTGAAACTGCGAGGTTGACTAATCCCTCGCCACTGCGACGACACGTGCGCAGGGCCACCACTGCTGCTTCTGATCCATTCGCTTGCGGGAAGCGCACGGGGAACTCCACGATGCCCTTCACGTCAGCGCCGCGGAAGGCATAAATCGACTGATCAGGATCGCCGACAGCAACCAAATCGCGACCGCCACCGCCAATCG
>JBAXSF010000059.1:0-8217 GCA_037130835.1 Actinomycetes bacterium | reverse complement strand
GAGATCCGCCACAGCGAATCAGGTTTTTCCATTATTGACCTCGCTTCAACCAACGGCACCTTGGTTGCTGGTGAGCGCATCGGCGAACGCGCCCTGACCGATGGCGATGAGATTCGCATGGGTTCAACTCTCATGGTGTTCCGGAGCGGCTAAGTGTCCACTCTGACCCTCACCCTCATCAGGCTCGCATTTCTTGGGCTGTTGTGGGTCTTTGTGTTTTTTGCACTCAGTGTGTTGCGCAGTGACCTTCGAGCTCCCACCATGGGCGCGCGCGGACCCATCCGACCGCAGACCAATCGCGCACCCGATGCGCGGTCTGTCGGCAAGAACGGTAAGTCGCCGCGAAAACTGGTGATCACTGAAGGCGTTTTGTCGGGTACCAGCGTTCCGTTGAGCGACCAACCCGTGACGGTTGGACGCGCTCCGGATTCGACAATCGTCCTGGACGATGACTACGTATCGCATCGTCACGCACGCATCGCGCCAGATGCACGGGGGCGCTGGAGTGTGGAAGACCTGGGTTCAACCAATGGGACCTACCTCGACCGCCAGCGCGTGAGCGGACCAGTGCTGGCTGGACTGGGCGTGCCCATCCGCATTGGCAAGACCGTCCTTGAGTTGAGGCGGTAGGTATGCCTCTCTCACTGCGTTACGCAGCTCACTCAGATATCGGCTTGGTACGAACCGGCAACGAAGACTCTGGGTATGCCGGGCCACGTCTCTTAGTAGTAGCGGACGGCATGGGTGGCGCTGCGGCTGGCGAAGTCGCTTCTTCCATTGTCGTGTCCTCTCTGGCCGCTCTCGATGATGACGACTTGGGTGGCGACCTTCTTGATGCTCTGGCCGCGTCTGTTGCACGAGCCGAGTCGCTACTCACCAGTTCGATCAATGCCGATCAAGAGTTAGATGGAATGGGGACCACACTGACTGCACTGTTGTGGTCCGGTTCACGGGTGGGCCTGGTCCACGTGGGGGATTCACGCGCCTATCTGCTCAGGGGCGGCGACCTACTGCGCCTAACGCATGACCACACCTACGTTCAAACCTTGGTCGATAAGGGTGAGATTTCCGCAGAAGAAGCTGAATCCCACCCGCGCCGATCACTGTTGATGCAAGCCCTCGATGGCCGCAATCCTTCGCAACCTGATCTTTCCGTTCGCGAAGTGCGAGCGGGAGATCGCTTTATGGTGTGTAGTGATGGCCTGAGCGGTGTCGTCAGTGAAGCAACGATGGCTGAGGAACTAGCAAGCGGTGAACCTTCCGATGCTGCACTACGCCTGATTGCTCTGGCCAAACGAGCCGGCGGTCCTGACAACATCACCGTGGTGATCGCCGATGCAGTGGCATCCGAGGCCCGGCCTGATACACAACCGGTTGTCGTGGGAGCAGCCGGCGAACCCGAGCTTGCTGAACGCGCCGCAACCATCGTGGATTCCACCCCAGCAGCCAAAGCACGCCAGCAGTTGGGCGGAGCAGATACCGATCGAGCCCGCGCCCTCGAGCGCTCAGAAGCCACCCAAGGCTACGAACGCCAAGCCCGGCAAACCCGCTGGATCCGTCGCGGACTGATCGCGGCCGGAGTCCTCGTCCTGTTCATTCTGGCGGGGGTTTTCACTTCGCAATGGATTAGCAAGCAGTACTTCGTGGCCAACGAAGCCAACACTGTGGCGATCTATCGAGGCGTCAACCAACAAGTTGCATGGCTCAAGCTGTCAACCGCCGTTGAACTATCAGGTATTTCCACACCTTCGCTGCCTGAACTTACGCAAGGACAAGTCCTCGCTGGTATTGCGGCAACCGACCTTTCCGATGCCCGTGCCATTGTGGAACGGCTTCGCGGAGAGGCTGCAAGTTGTGCCGTGGCGACTCCTCCTGCGGGTTGCCCCACCTCGCAACCCATACCGGCGCCAACTCTGACTCCTCGATTTGTCACTCCCACCCCGCCAACCACCGGGTGAGTTCCGGTGACTAATCCAGTAACCGTTGCACCCACCAGCATTAAGCAACGTCGATTAGCTGAGCTGTTTCTCTTAGTTCTCGCGATTGCTATTTCCACCGCTGGTTACATTTCCGCAAGTCTGGGCTATACCAACGCCATGCCAACGGATTTGTGGTTAGTCGTTGGCGTCTGCAGTGCGCTTTTCCTCACGGCGCACCTGGCTATTCGCACGTTCGCTCCCTACGCCGATCCTTTGCTCCTTCCGCTTGCCGCGTTCCTCAACCTCATCGGATTAGTCCTGATCCATCGCCTCGACCTTGCCGATGCTGCGCGCGCTGAACGAGCTGGCCGAGCCATTCCGCGGGCAGACGCGATCGCCCAACTGACCTGGACAGCCGTGGGCATCATCTTGTTTGTTGCCGTCCTTGTGATCCTGCGTGATCACCGCATCCTGCAACGCTTTACCTACACAGCCTTGGTCCTTGGTGTCACGCTGTTAGTCCTTCCGCTTCTGCCGTTCATCGGTACCTCGATCAATGGTGCACGACTGTGGTTGCGCTTAGGACCGCTGTCATTCCAACCAGCCGAAATGGCCAAGCTCTGCCTGATCGTCTTTCTTGCCGGATACCTAGTGGTCAAACGCGATGCTCTGGCCACAGCCCGCAGTCGAGTTTTGGGCGTTGACCTTCCCCGTGGCCGCGATCTGGGACCGCTGCTCATCGCCTGGGTCGCCAGCATGGGGGTCTTGGTTTTTCAACGCGACTTGGGTACAGCGCTGTTGTTCTTTGGACTGTTCATCCTGTTGCTTTATGTCGCGACCGAGCGTCGCTCGTGGTTGCTATTGGGCAGCATCTTGTTTGTTGCCGGTGCTGGCTTGGCGTACTTCGCGTTTGGTCACGTCCAGCAGCGCTTTGATGTCTGGCTTCATCCCTTTAGTGACCCCAACGGCACGGCATTCCAAATCGTTCAATCGATGTTTGGTCTAGCCGCCGGTGGAGTTCTAGGGACCGGACTCGGCCTAGGAAATCCCCAATTCGTGCCCTTCGCCAAAACCGACTTCATCATGGCCACAGCAGGCGAAGAGCTAGGCCTGGCCGGGTTGATCGTCATCTTGATGATCTACGCCGTGCTCGCTCAACGCGGCTTTCGTATCGCGGTTTCGGCACGCGACGCCTTTGGCACTTTGCTGGCCGGGGGGTTGTCTATCGTCATCGTCCTTCAAGTCTTCATTGTCGTTGGCGGCGTCACTCGACTCATCCCGTTGACTGGACTAACCACTCCTTTCCTGTCCTATGGCGGTTCATCGCTCGTGGCCAACTGGATCATCATTGCTTTGCTTGTGCGTATTAGCGATGGCGCCCGCAAACCTGCGCCACCGGTTCGCCCATCGCGTGATGAAGCACTAACCCAAGTGGTGCAACTATGAACAACCCGCTTCGCAAACTCAGCGGATTCGCCGCTGTGCTCCTCATCGCTTTGTTAATCAACCTCACCTACGTTCAGGTGTTCAACGCCAACACGTTAAAACAAAAGCCTGGCAACTCTCGCACCGTCTTGAGTGAATACGACCGCCAGCGCGGCCCGATCACCGTGGGTAACAAAACCATCGCGACTTCCACACCCACCCAAGGTCAGTTCTCGTACGTGCGCACGTATCCCGAGGGATCGCTCTACGCGCACACCACGGGCTACTACTCGTTGCTCTATGGCGCCAGCGGGTTAGAACGGGTAGACAATTCGATTTTGTCTGGCACCGATGATCGGCTGCTGGTGGACCGCTTGAGCCAATTGCTGGCTGGGCGGGCGCCCAAGGGTGGCAGTGTGCAAACCACTCTGCTCCCCGATGCTCAACGCACCGCCTTACGTCAACTTAAGGGACGCCGCGGCGCGGTACTCGCGATTGATCCCAGCACGGGGGCGATTTTGGCCATGGTGTCATCTCCCACCTTTGATCCCAACCAGCTGGCCTCGCCTAACGTGGCGACCGAGCGCGAGGCCTGGTCGAAACTGCAAAACGACGAAGACAGCCCCCTCCTCAATCGCTCCATTGCCCAGGTGTATCCCCCGGGTTCAACATTCAAGCTGGTCACAGCGGCCGCAGCACTATCTACGGGTAAGTACACCAAGAAAACTTTCATCTACGGACCAGCATCGCTGAAGCTTCCGTTGTCTAACAATCGTCTGCCTAACCAAAATGGCAAAGCGTGCGGGACGAACAACAAAACCACTCTGGAAAATGCCATTCGCATTTCGTGCAATACCGCGTTGGCAAACCTTGGACTGGTGATCGGTAACGATGTCATTGCCGATCAAGCCGAAAAGTTTGGTTTCAATCAATCCTTTGACATTCCACTGTCTTCGGCAACGAGTGTGTACCCGCGCGACATTGACCGGCCACAGACAGCACTGTCCGCGATTGGGCAATTTGATGTTCGCTCGACAGTGCTCCAAATGGCCCTTGTGGCTGCCGGCATTGGCAATCAGGGTGTGGTCATGAAGCCGTATCTGGTGGCTCAAACTCGTGGCCCGGACCTCGCTGTCCTTGATGCCACCACACCTACGGTGTTCAGCCAGGCTGTCAGCGCCGATGTTGCTGCACAATTGCGCGACATGATGGTCACCGTCGTGAAGAGTGGAACCGGACGCCGAGCGGCCATCCCCGGTGTCCAGGTTGCTGGAAAGACTGGAACAGCCCAGCAGGGCAACGGCAAACCACCGCACGCATGGTTCGTTTCGTTCGCGCCTGCGAAGAACCCTAAAGTCGCCGTCGCAGTCATCATTGAGGACGGCGACGGTTCAACCGAAATCAGCGGCGGGCGCTTAGCAGCGCCAATCGCGCGAGCCGTGATGGAAGCAGTGCTCAACCAGTGAGAGGCTGAGCACAACAATCGGAAGGATCTGCACGCAATGGTCAACAGCAAGGTGCTCGGGGATCGCTACGAACTGGCTGAACTCTTAGGCCAGGGCGGTATGGCTGAGGTCTATCGCGCTCGCGACCTCCGCCTTGGACGCAACGTCGCCGTCAAGATTTTGCGCACGGATCTGGCCCGTGACCCTTCTTTCGAACGCCGGTTTGCTCGCGAAGCTCAAGCCTGTGCCGGCATGAACCACCCCAACGTCGTCGCTGTTTTTGATACTGGCTCGCAGGTGGAAGGCGACACCACCATCCCGTACATCGTGATGGAGTACGTCGATGGCACCACCTTGAAAGACCTCCTATTGACCGGTCGTCGCCTCCTGCCCCAGCGCGCGCTGGAAATCACCGCTGGAGTTTTAGGGGCACTGGAATACAGCCATCAACAAGGCATCATTCACCGCGACATCAAGCCCGCCAACATCATGTTGACGCGCACTGGGGAAGTCAAAGTCATGGACTTTGGTATCGCCCGCGCACTTGATGACGCGCAAGCCACCATGACGCAAGCCTCCACCGTCATGGGTACCGCGCAGTACCTGTCGCCCGAACAAGGGCGCGGTGAAACCGCTGACGGGCGTTCTGACGTCTATGCCACGGGCTGCCTGCTGTACGAACTTCTCACCTCGCGGCCACCCTTTGTTGGTGACACCACAGCATCGGTGGTTTACCAACACGTACGCGAAAACCCGATCCCGCCATCACAAATCGATCCTGAAGTTTCCGCCCCCGCGGACGCAGTGGTGCTCAAAGCCATGTCCAAGAATCCAGAAAACAGGTACCAAACCGCTGGCGAGATGCGTTCTGACGTCCTGCGTGCCGTTGATGGCGAACCCGTTCGGGCCACGCCCGTGATGGAACAAACCACTGCTGTGGCTCCGCTGGCTATGTACGACGTGGACGAGCGCGAGCGGCGCAAGAAGTTGGGCTACATCGCGATCGGTCTAGGCGTTGTCGGTGCGCTGGTGTTGGGCTTCTTCCTGATCAAGCCGCTCCTGGTTAACACGGTGACCTATCCGGTCCCTGACCTCACAGGTCAAACCGTGGCCCAAGCCACCGCGCTGTTGAAGGATGCGAAATTTGAGTTGGGCACCGTCACGGAAGCGCCATCGGATGCCGTTCCACAAACCATCATTAGTCAAACCCCTGCTATCGGAGCTGAGGCTCAAGCAGGCTCGGCCATTAATGTGACCATCTCCACTGGTCCAGCCAAAGCCATCGTTCCGGCCATTAAGAATCTTTCTCTCGATGAGGCCTCACGCCTTTTGAGCGAAGCTGGACTCAAGCTCGGCACGAAAACTTTGCTTGAGTCCGATGCGCCGGTAAACCAGGTGTTGGATTCCGATCCCGCAGAAGGCACCAGTGTTGATTCCGGATCTGTCGTCAACGTCACGATCTCCAGTGGCGCCGTAGTAGTTCCGGATGTTCGCGGAGCAACGCAGGCTGATGCCACCGCTGAGTTGGAATCGTCTGGGTTCCGCGTATTGGTCACCAAGTCCAAGACCAACGAAGTGCCACCAGGAACCGTGGTGAAGCAAAGTCCAATTGCTGGAGTCAAGGCGAAGAACGGGTCAACGGTAACGATTACCGTTGCCGAAGCAGCTCCGACTCCCTCGCCTACCCCGACAACACCGCCACCGACAACACCGCCATCGACTCCCTAAGCGCTAGGGATCACCGGTGCCAAGCCACTGGCGATATCTACGGCATCAACCTTGCCGCATTCAACGAGCCAATTAGCCAGCATGAGGTGACCACCCTCGGTCAAGACTGATTCGGGGTGGAACTGCACGCCTTCAATGGCTAATGCGCGGTGCCGCACTCCCATGATCACCCCAGACTGGGTGGTCGCGGTGACCACGAGTTCAGCTGGCAGTGATTCCGGAGCAATGGCTAGTGAGTGATAGCGAGTCGCGGTAAATGGATCAGGCAACCCAGCAAAAACTCCGACGCCTTCATGAAACACCTCAGATGTTTTACCGTGCAGGAGTTCCGGAGCGCGAACGATCGATGCGCCAAACGCTGCACCAATAGCCTGGTGACCAAGGCACACACCAAAGATCGGCACTTTTCCACCGACATGCTTGACCATGTCGATACACACTCCTGCAGATTCAGGCGTGCCCGGACCTGGGCTCAACAACACTCCGTCATAACCCAAGGCATCGTCAACAAAGACCTCATCATTGCGACGCACATCGCAGTGCGCTCCAAGTTGACCGAGGTACTGCACCAAGTTAAAGACAAAGGAGTCGTAGTTATCAACGACCAAGATTGAGGTCATAAACGCGCTCCTTTGCTCGTCGTGCCGCTCAGCCCCAGGCCAAGGGTTTGCCCTGAATTACTAAATCCTGGGTCAACGATGGCCGGATTTTGCTCCTGAGGCACGACGCCCGATGGCACGCTGTCAGCTGGTTGCTCATTCGTCGTCGAATCTTCCACCGTTACGTCGGTAAATGGCAGGCGTGGTTCAACCCACGGAAAGACCACAAGGAACAACAGCGCTAAGACGGCAGCCAAAAGGGCTGTTGCTTCCAGCACGCGGACAATCCACGGCCCAGGAAGACGACGCCACAACCAGACGTACACCGCGCTCCTTTGCTTAAGTCGAACTCCAGACTAATGCTCACACGAGATTGCGAATCGCCGCCGGCGCACCGAGCGTCTTGGGGTACTTATCCACCATCTTGCCGAAGACAATCAGGCGCTCATAGGAAGCCCAGCGCGGATTGCACGTGGTCATAGTCAGTAAAGCTTCGGTTGGCTGGACGCCGGGTACGGAATTCTTTGTCGGAATTGGATTGAGTACCCACGTGTCCTTCGGTTTAACGATGACCACTTTGTTGACCTTGTAGGTCACCCATGAGTCAGCGGTCTGTAAATACACCAGATCGCCCGATTCCATGCGATCCAAATTCCGGAACGGCTCACCGTTGGTTGCGCGGTGTCCAGCAACAGCAAAGTTGCCGACCTCACCTGGCTGCGCATTGCCCTGATAGTGGGTAATGCCCTTCTTCAAGTTTGACAAACTCGATCCTTCGATCAGTGGCTTGACCCAATCCGATCCAAGGCGCGGGATATAGATCAATCCATAGCCTTGACCGTAAGCGATTTTCGCCGGCACGGTGGATTGGCCCGGCAACGATGGCGCGACGGGGATCACGAAGGCTTGCTTGATCTCATTAATGGCAGTGTTGGTCTGCTTGTCCGAGGACAGGTTGGTCCAAAAAAGTTGATAGGTGCAAAACAAGAGCAGCACCACGCCCATCGTGATGAAGCCTTCGCCCAAACTGCGCACCGCCACACGAACGCGTTCAACTCGCGCCGCCCGCCGTTCTTGACGGGTTGGACCCTCGGGGCGGTA
>JBAXSF010000058.1:0-8219 GCA_037130835.1 Actinomycetes bacterium | reverse complement strand
ACTAACACTTCAGCAAGTACCTGGTACGGCCGCCAAACCTCCGCTGAAATCGTGGTGGCCTGGGCCAATCAATCCGTCAAGGGCAAGAAGTCCACCCTCTTGGGCCGTAGCTCATCGGGTGGTTACGTGGCCGGCACCGGTGGCTACGCCTTCAAGTACTGGAAGTCCGGATCTGCTCCTTGGACCGGCGTGAGTGGTCGAGGCTTCGTAGTGCTCAACGCCGCACAGAACTCCAAGTTCCGCCCAGGCTTTGGTGCGGGCTCAACGCGTGGCGAACTGTTGATGCACGAAATCGGTCACGCGATGGGTCTAAACCACGTGAGCTCGACCAGTCAGGTGATGTACCCAACGATCCTGTCTCGCAGCACCGCTGCCTACTCCACGGGTGACCGTACGGGTCTCCAGCGCCTGGGTACAGCCAACGCCTGCGTCGCCACCCCTGGCTTCGTGTGGAACGACCTTTCCTAACCCTCGTTAGTCTGTAGTCCGTAGCGCCGGCATCCCCGGCGCTGTCGGTCTGCGTCGGAGGGTCCATGAGCGAGTTCATCAAAGTCACGATCGATGCTGAAAGTGGCGTAGCCACGGTGGTCTTGGATCGCCCCAAGCTCAATCCGCTCAACCGCCAGATGCAAAACGAATTGCGCGATGCATTTGAGGCTCTGGGAAGCGATGAGTCAGTGCGCGTGATCGTCATGCACGGTAATGAGCGAGCCTTCGCCGCCGGCGCCGATGTGAAGGAAATGATTGACTGGTCGCTGGAGGATGTTCAACGCGAAGGCGCCGAACTCCAGGCCTGCTTTAGCTCCATCGCGTCGACACCGCGTCCGATCATCGCGGCGGTTAATGGCTATGCCCTGGGCGGCGGTTGTGAACTGGCCTTATGCGCTGACCTGCGCATCGCTGGCGAGAGTGCGCAGTTTGGTCAACCGGAAATTTTGTTAGGCATCATCCCTGGAGCTGGCGGGACTCAGCGCCTTGCACGCTTGATTGGTGCTTCCCGGGCTAAGGACCTGATCTTCACCGGGCGCGCGGTTAAGGCTGATGAAGCGTTGGCTATGGGTTTGGTCAATCAAGTCGTGGCCGACGATGCGGTCGTCAGCACGGCCCTGGCTTTGGCGGCCGAACTGGCCACCCGCCCAGCGTTGGCCGTGCAGGCGGCTAAGCAGGCGATTGACGCCGGTTTAGATACCGACATTGATGGTGGAATAGCCATCGAACAGCAGGCCTTCGCCGGATTGTTCGGCACCGAAGACCGAGTGATCGGGATGCGAACTTTCGTGGAGTCCGGCCCAGGTAAGGCGCGGTTCCTGCACCGGTAGGCCCAAGGGGCGCCCTGCGTTACTCACGGGTAATATAGGAGCAGACAGGCCGGTAATCACGAAGATCGCGTTTTATCATCAAGATCCAGTTCCATCACGAAAATGAGGTTGGCTCCATGCCACTGAACATCGTCGTTTGTGTCAAGCAAGTTCCCGACAGTTGGGCAGAGAAGAAGCTCAACGAAGCGGACAAGACTCTCGACCGTGCATCGGCCGATCCGGTGTTGAATGAACTCGACGAGTACGGCATTGAAGAAGCACTGCGCTTGCAGGAAGCTCATGGTGGCCAAGTGACGATTTTGTGCATGGGTCCTGAAAAGGCTGGCGAGACGATTCGTAAGGCTCTTTCGATGGGCGCCGATGATGCAATCCACGTTGTTGATGACGCATTGCATGGTTCGGATGCTGTTGCAACTTCGGCAGCTCTTGCCGCAGCACTGGGCACTGTTGAATTTGATCTGGTCATTTTGGGTTCGGAATCGAC
Source organism: Actinomycetes bacterium (assembly GCA_037130835.1). GTDB lineage: Bacteria > Actinomycetota > Actinomycetes > UBA12327 > UBA12327 > AcAMD-2. The sequence continues at coordinate 6,416 of JBAXSF010000058.1, read as the reverse complement.
CGATGCTCGCATGTCCGTGGTTCCCGCAATGCTCGCTGAGCGTTTGCAATTGCCACAGATGACCTTTGCCAAGAAGGTGGATGCTGACCCGGATGCGCGCACGTTGACCATTCAGCGTCAAACCGATGATGGCTATGACGTGGTGAAGTCCTCCTTGCCCGCCATTGTCAGCGTGGTGGAAAAGATCAACGAACCGCGATATCCCTCGTTCAAGGGCATCATGGCCGCGAAGAAGAAGCCCGTGGCGACCTTGAGCTTGACCGAGCTCGCGATTGAACCTGCGACCGTTGGGTTGGCCGGTGCCTGGTCGGGCGTTAATGCCTTTGAGCAACGACCGCCGCGCCAAGCCGGAACCGTCATAACCGATGAAGGCGATGGCGGGACCAAGATCGCTGATTACCTCGTCACCCAAAAATTTCTATAACCTCGAACTAGGAGAAGTTGTGTCTGCAGAGATTGTGGTTCTGGTTGAACACACCAATGGTGTGGTCAAGAAGGTGTCCTTTGAGTTGCTCACACTGGCAGCGAAGCATGGCTCTCCCAGCGCGGTCATCATCGGTGCAGGTGCTGACCAAGCAGTGGCCGATGTGGTGCGTTATGGCGCCGCAAAGGTGTATGTCGCAAATGATGCTGCGCTCACGACTTCAGTTGTTGGCCCCAAGGTCGCTATCTTGAATCAACTCGTGGCTAGCGCGTCCCCGGCGGCAGTGCTGATTCCTTCCACCGCTGAGGGCAAGGAAATCGCTGGTCGGTTAGCGGTGCGTTCTGGCAGTGGTGTGATCACCGATGCCGTGGATATTGAAGACGGAATCGTTGCTGTTCAATCGGTCTTTGGTGGGAGCACCATCGTTCGCTCGTCGGTCACGGCCGGTACCCCGATCATCACCGTGCGCCCTAACTCAACGACTCCTGTTGAGTCCGCCGGCGCCGGCGAGCTCGTTGCTATCACTGCTGATCTAGCGGTATCAGATACCGCAGCTGTCATCACTGATCACGTGGTCGAAGCCAAGGGTGGACGGCCGGAATTGTCCGAAGCTGCCACGGTGGTTTCCGGTGGCCGTGGAGTAGGAAGTCCGGAGGGCTTCGATGTCATCGAAAAACTGGCCGACAGCCTGCACGCTGCCGTTGGCGCATCGCGTGCTGCAACGGACTCAGGTTTTTACCCACACCAGTACCAGGTCGGTCAAACCGGCAAAACGGTGTCGCCGCAGTTGTACATCGCCCTGGGCATCTCTGGTGCGATTCAGCACCGTGCCGGAATGCAGACGTCCAAGACGATCGTGGCCGTCAATAAGGATCCCGAAGCCCCGATCTTTGAGTTGGCGGATTTCGGCGTCGTGGGCGACCTGTTCGCTGTTGGACCGCAGTTGACCCAGGAAATCACCACCCGCAAGGGCTGACCTCAGGCGGGAATCAGGCTTCCCATCTACTATTTAGCACAATGACTTACTTAGATCACGCGGCCACGACTCCGATGCGCCCCGAAGCCATCGCAGCGATGGCGGCGCAATTCGGTGATGTTGGCAACGCGTCATCTCTGCACACCGCAGGTCGTCGTGCCCGGCGAGTGGTGGAAGAATCTCGCGAAGTCATCGCTGGTCACCTCGGGGCCAGCCCCAGCGATGTGGTCTTCACGGCCGGTGGCACCGAATCTGACAATCTCGCCGTCAAGGGCTTGTTCTGGGCTCGCCGTACCCAAGATCCGCAGCGGGTCAGGTTTCTTACCTCGGCGATCGAACACCATGCGCTTATTGATCCATTGATGTGGCTCGGCAAGGCCGAGGATGCACAAATCCGCCAAGTAGGGGTTGACGCGGACGGTCGTTTGGACCTGGCGGCCTTAGCCGAACTCATCATGGACGATCCTGATTCTGTTGCCGCGATCTCTATCATGTTGGCCAACAACGAAGTGGGCACTATCCAGCCCTTGCTCGAAGTCGTGGCGCTGGCAAAGACGCATGACATTCCCGTTCACACCGATGCTGTGCAAGCCGTGGGGCAGTTGGAACTTAATTTTGCGGACCTGGGCGTCGCTGCGATGTCGGTGAGTGCACACAAGCTTGGTGGCCCGACCGGCATTGGGGCCTTGTTGCTGGGGCGGTCCATCGAACCGACGCCAATCCTGCATGGCGGTGGTCAAGAGCGCAATGTTCGATCAGGAACCTTAGATGTTCCAGCGATTGCAGGATTTGCAGCAGCACTTGATGCGGCCATGAACGATCGCGTGGAACGCAATGCTCGGGTGAGCGCCCTGCGCGATGACCTCATTGCCCGGATTCAACGAGCGGTGCCGGATGCGGTCTTGAACGGATCACCAATCCTTGATGAGGCGCACCGCTTGCCCAACAACGTTCACTTTTCTTTTCCTGGTTGTCAAGGCGATGCTTTGCTCATGTTGCTTGACGCCAAGGGCATTGAGTGCAGTACCGGCTCTGCTTGCTCGGCAGGAATTGCACAGCCCAGCCATGTTCTCCTTGCTCTGGGTGCGTCCCAAATAGCTGCACGAAGCTCCTTGCGTTTCTCGTTGGGCTGGAACTCCACTCAGACAGACGTAGACTCTGTTGTTGAGGCGATCGCGCCTGCTGTGGAGCGAGCGCGGTTAGCCAGTGGAACGCTGGTTGACCACGCCTAACGCTCCAACAACTGAGTACGAGAGAATGTCCCTATGAAAGTTATTGCAGCCCTTTCCGGCGGAGTCGACTCTGCCGTGGCTGCCGCGCGCGCTGTCGACGCCGGACACGAAGTAGTCGGTGTACACCTGGCGCTGTCAGCATCGCGCGAAACCCACCGTGTCGGTTCACGCGGCTGTTGCACCCTGGAAGACGCACGCGACGCACGACGTATTGCTGATGTCTTGGGGATTCCGTTTTATGTCTGGGATTTGAGTGCGGAATTCCGTCGCGAGGTAGTGGACGACTTCATCGCTGAGTATCAAGCTGGGCGCACACCCAACCCGTGCATTCGTTGCAACGAGAGCATCAAGTTCTCAGCGGTCCTGAATAAGGCACGCGGCTTAGGCTTTGATGCCGTGTGCACTGGTCATTACGCACGCATTGAAAACGATGAAGCCGGTGGCTTGGTGTTGAAGCGCGGAGTCGATCCACAGAAGGATCAGTCCTACGTCTTGGGTGTACTCAGCGAGCAGGACCTGTCCCAGTCGCTGTTTCCGCTGGGGGATTCAACCAAGGATCAGGTTCGGCGTGAGGCAAGTGAGCGCGGGCTCCTAGTTGCCGACAAGAGCGACAGTTACGACGTGTGCTTCATTCCCGATGGTGACACGGGCGCATTCCTGCGCTCTGAGTTGGGTGACCAGCCCGGCGACATCGTTGACGAATCAGGTGCCGTCGTGGGCGAGCACCAGGGGGCATTTGCTTTCACGGTCGGCCAACGTCGCGGCCTGGCGCTTGGCGATCCAGCCGATAATGGTCGTGCGCGTTTTGTGTTGTCTATTGAGCCAATCAATAACAAGGTCGTCGTGGGGCCGCGCGAAAGTTTGGCGGTCCAACGCCTTGATTTAGAAACCTCCATTGCGCTCAAGGACGTCGACCCCGATGGCATTGAAGTGCAATGGCGTGCGCATGGAAGTCCGGCCGCTGCTCGAGCGGTCATCAACACCCAGGGGGTGGTTGATGCCGTCGAATTGCGCGATGTGGCCTACGGCATCGCGGCGGGCCAAGAATTGGTGATGTTCGTCGGTGATCGCGTCGTCGGTTCCGCGCGCATTCGATCCGCGGCCCGGTGACTGGCGAGTCCTTTGCAGGGAGTTGGACCGGCGTAGGTTCCATGCCCGGTGATGACCCCTTCGAATCCGCACGCATCGTGGTGGGGGAATGCTCTCTGCCTGCTTTACCTGAACTTCCCAGTCGCGGTCCAGGTTCAGACCTCGTCGGCCGCACAGCAGCACTGCTCGACGGGTTCACGGTGTCCGCAGTGCCCAGCGGTTGGCAACTCACTGATCACCCGGGGATTGATCATCGTCGAGCGAGCTCATGGCTAGGACAGGATCTCGATGCGTTTGAACAAGCGTGTTTAGCCCATCAAGGGTGGGCCAAAGTTCAGGTGTGTGGTCCGTGGACATTGGCGGCCCGCATTGAGCGAGCGTCCGGACAAGCATTGCTTCGCGATCACGGTGCGCGTCGAGATCTGGTCACCGCGTTGGAGCATGCCGTCACCTTGCATGTTCGCGATGTGCAGCGCAGGCTTCCCGCTGGCGTGGAGCTCCTGGTCCAAGTCGATGAGCCGATGGTTGATCAGGTGTTGTTAGGACGGGTGCCCACAGCCAGTGGGTGGGCGACGTATCGCAGCGTGGACAAAGCCGAAGTTCGTGGCGGCCTAAATGCGGTAGTGGAGGCCATTCGGAGTGCAGGTGCTACGCCGATCGTGCACTCCTGTAGCGATGAGCCACCCCTGGAATTGTTCCTCGAAGCCGGTTTTGCTGGATTGAGTTTTGATCAGCGAGTACTCGGGCCATCCAATGTGGACCTACTAGCCGAGGCCGTGGAAAAGGGCGTTGTGCTGATCCCTGGGGTGATGGGAATTGAGGACGCTACGGCAGCCATGAACTTGACCAAAGGTGGCCGAAGCCAGCCGCCAATGTCAGAGGTTCTTAGTACGGTTAGTGGTGTACAGCGGTGGTGGTCAGCGATGGGATTTACCGATCGATCGCCGGCCGACAACCTGGCCCTTAGTCCCACGTGTGGACTAGCCGGAGCATCGCCAGCGCGCGTACGGGTTGTGTTGTCCAGACTGCAACAGATGATGACGGTGCTTCGGGAGGATCCAGATGGCGACCACGCCACCCAGTGATCACGTGCCCGATGATGTCGTGGCTCGCCGCGACGAACTCATTGCTTTGATCAGGGAACATCGCTATCGCTATTACACCGAAGACGCTCCCACGGTGGCTGATGCCGAATACGACCAGCTCGAACAAGAACTCCTAGGCATTGAGGCGCAGTATCCCTCGCTCATCACGCCTGATTCACCGACACAGACGGTGGGTGGCCAGGCCACGGACATGTTTGAGCCCGTTGAGCATCTACTACGTTTGATGAGTCTGGACAACGTCTTTTCCGCCGACGAATTCGGCGCATGGGCTGCGCGCGTGGATGAGGGGCTCAATGCCCAATCACCGCAGTATTTGTGCGAATTAAAGTTTGATGGCTTGGCGGTGGACTTGGTCTATCGCGAGGGATCACTGGTCAGCGTGGCTACTCGCGGTGATGGTCGCGTCGGTGAAGACGTCACATTTAACTCGCGGTACATGCCGTGTATCCCGAAGAAATTGGTAGCGCAAGGCGAATATCGCGTTCCGGCCCTGTTGGAAGTACGCGGTGAGGTGTATTTCCCGATCGCGATCTTTGATGCCATCAATGTCCGCCAGTTGGAATTGGGTAAGTCGCCCTTTGCTAATCCACGCAATGCCGCCGCCGGAACCTTGCGGCAACGCATCGACCGTCGATTGACTGAAGTCGAGGATGTGCGCTCGAAAACTCAGGAAGCCGATCGCACGAGCAAGCAAAGCGAGCGAGTCGCACGCTTGGAAGCAGAAGCACAACGAGCAACGGATGCACTAGGTGGTTTGCAGCTGGTCGTGCATGGCATGGGTGTGCACGATGGGTATGACCCCACCTCGCAATCCCAGGCCTACGAGGTCCTGGCGTCCTGGAGCCTGCCAACCAGTGATCAAGTAGCCGTTGTGGGAGATCGCCAGGCCGTTACTGACTACATCAACGCCGCTATAGCCAAGCGCCACTCACTCCCGTATGAAATTGATGGCGTGGTGATCAAGGTTGACGACTTTGGGATGCAAGGCCAGCTCGGTTCAACCTCGCGCGCACCTCGGTGGGCCATCGCTTACAAGTTCCCCGCGGAAGTAGTGACCACAACATTGCTCGACATTCGAGTCAACGTTGGACGCACGGGCAGAGTCACGCCCTTTGGTGTCATGGAGCCAGTCAAGGTTGCCGGCACAGTGGTGGAAATGGCCACGTTGCACAACGCGTACGAGGTCGTGCGCAAGGGCGTGCTCATCGGGGATCGGGTGTACCTGCGTAAGGCCGGCGACATCATTCCCGAAATCATCGGTCCCGTTACGGAGGTGCGTGATGGAACCCAGCGAGCATTTGTTATGCCTACACACTGTCCAGACTGTGCGTTTGAATTGGCGCCGGAAAAGGAAGGCGATGCTGACATACGTTGTTTGAATGCGCAGCACTGCCCGGCTCAATTGCGCGAGCGACTTTTTGCACTAGGTTCGCGTTCATGCCTCGACATTGAGAGCTTGGGGGCAAAAACAGCAGCCGCTTTGCTCGAATCCGGCTTGATTGCTAACGAAGGTGACCTGTTTGCACTCACCGATTCGGACTTGATGCGAGCTGACTACTTTGTGCGCACCGCGCGTAAGGGTGAGGAAG
>JBAXSF010000057.1:0-8460 GCA_037130835.1 Actinomycetes bacterium | reverse complement strand
TCGTCCTACCCACACCCACGGTTGATGCCTGATTTTTGGCAGTTCCCCACGGTGTCCATGGGCCTGGGCGCAATGAATGCCATCTACCAAGCCCGATTTAACAAGTACATGCATAACCGTGGCATCAAGGACACCACACAACAGCACGTGTGGGCGTTCCTTGGTGATGGCGAAATGGATGAGCCCGAATCCTTGGGCGCAATCGGCTTGGCGGCGCGCGAAGAACTCGACAACCTCACGTTTGTCATCAGTGCGAACTTGCAACGACTTGATGGACCCGTGCGCGGTAACGGCAAGGTCATTCAAGAACTTGAATCGTTCTTCCGTGGCGCTGGCTGGAATGTCATCAAGGTGATTTGGGGACGCAGTTGGGATCCGCTACTTGCCGCTGATCCTTCCGGTGCGTTGGTCAACATCATGAACAGCACGCCCGACGGCGACTTCCAGACCTACCAAGCCGAAGGTGGCGCATTCGTGCGCGAACACTTCTTTGGTCGCGATCCGCGTACGGCCAAGTTGGTCGAAAACCTCACCGACGAGCAGTTGTACCAACTCCAACGCGGTGGCCACGACTACAAGAAGATGTATGCCGCCTACAGCGCAGCCGTTGAGCACAAGGGTCAGCCGACGGTCATCTTGGCTCACACCATTAAGGGTTGGACGCTGGGTTCGCACTTCGAAGGCCGCAATGCCACGCACCAGATGAAGAAGCTGACCGTTGATGACCTCAAGGGATTCCGCGATCGCCTTGAACTCGATATTCCCGACAGTGCGTTGGATGCCAAGCTCCCGCCGTATTTCCACCCCGGCGCTGACCACGAACACACTCAGTACCTGCAAGAACGCCGTCGCACGCTTGGTGGCTACGTGCCATCGCGCAAGCCGCCAAAGACAACCGAGATAACCCTGCCGGCTGACGACACCTATGACGTCGTCAAGCGCGGCTCGGGTAACCAAGATGTGGCCACTACCCAAGCCTTCGTTCGCCTGCTACGCGAATTGCTGAAGGACGAAAGCATCGGCAAGCGCATCGTGCCGATCATCCCCGACGAAGCACGCACCTTCGGTATGGACTCCTTCTTTGCAGTTCAAAAGATTTATTCACCACAGGGTCAGCGCTACATCAGCGTTGACCGCGAGTTGGTGTTGTCCTACAAGGAAGCCAAAGATGGCCAAATCCTGCACGAAGGAATCAATGAAGCAGGTTCAGTAGCTTCCTTTACCGCGGCAGGTTCGGCGTACTCCACGCATGGCGAACCGATGATTCCGTTCTACATCTTTTACTCCATGTTTGGTTTCCAACGAACCGGTGATGCTTTCTGGGCCGCTGCTGACCAACTGGCCCGCGGCTTTGTTTTGGGTGCTACTGCTGGACGCACCACCTTGAACGGTGAAGGCCTGCAACACGAAGACGGTCATTCACTACTGCTGGCTTCGACCAACCCCGCTGTGGTCTCGTATGACCCGGCCTATGGCTACGAAATCGCCCATATCGTCAAGGCTGGCCTGGAGCGGATGTACGGCGAGAACGCTGAAGACGTCTTCTACTACATCACCCTCTACAACGAGGGTTACCAACAACCTGCCGAGCCTGAAGGCAGTGACGCCGACGGCATTTTGCGCGGCATGCACTTGGTCTCCCCCGCACCGGCCGATGCCACGGGTCCGCGTTCGCAGATTTTGGCCTCGGGAGTTTCGGTTCCGTGGGCTATCCGCGCACAAGAACTGCTCGCCAGCGACTGGGGCGTGCAGGCCGATGTGTGGTCGGTGACTTCGTGGAACGAATTGCGTCGCGACGGACTCGACACTGATTCATGGAACTGGTTGCACCCATCAGAGCCCGCGCGGCTTGCCTACGTCACACAGCGTTTGCAAGATCAGCCCGGTCCTGTTGTTGCAGTGTCGGACTTCATGCGCGCGGTGCAAGACCAAATTCGCGATTGGGTTCCCACCGACTTCGTTTCCTTGGGCACCGATGGATTTGGCACCTCGGATACTCGCGGAGCCTTGCGTCGTCACTTCAATGTGGACGCCGAATCGATCACTGCTCGCGTGCTGTCACTGTTGGCTCGTCGCGGCGAAATTGATGCATCTATCCCGCAACAAGCCATTGATAAGTACAACTTGCTCGATGTTTTGGCTGCCGATCCTGGCCAAGGCATGGGCGATGCCTAGCTCGGCCTAGAACTGGCTATTCATTTGCCAGATCAGCACTTCGGCAGGTCCAGCAAGGGCAGTGATCCGCTGTCCTTGAGCCTCGGTGATGCGGGCAGCATCGCCTTGAGCCAGCACCCCTGAGCCTTCGAGTTCAACCGATCCTTGCGTGACAAACACGTGTGCGAAGGCGGCATCGGGAACACCGACCTGACCTCCGGCGGGAATGCGAGCCGCCAAAAGCGCTGCCTCTTTTTGCGCAATGCGAATAGCCGAATCATGACCAGGCATCCCGCTGACCACGGGCACTAATCCACCAGCCTCCAACTCAGCGGTGATATCGAGTTGGTCATAACTGGGGGTCAAGCTCGCGGTGTCGGGAATAACCCACATTTGAACAAAGTGCACGGGCTTGTCGTGCACGGCCGTCGCGTTGAGAACCCACTCGTCGTTTTTTTCACTGTGCAAAATCCCGGTGCCCGCGCTCATGCGTTGAGCCAAACCGGGATAGATCACGCCACTGTGTCCGTGCGAGTCCTGGTGCACCAACGAACCTTCGATCACCCACGTGACGATTTCCATGTCGCGATGCGGATGGGTTTCAAATCCCGCGCCCGGAGCAACGACGTCTTCGTTGGACACCAACAACACACCAAACCCGGTGTTGTTTGCGTCGTAGTGCTGCCCAAACGAGAAGCTGTGCCGCGAATCAAGCCAGCCCCAGTCCGTGGCAAAACGATCCGCAGACCGCACCAGTTGCACACCCGATGTCACAGAAAGCCTCCTTCCCAACAAGTCTGCGCCCTACCTAGGCGCCCGTCTAGTGTGGGGCTGTGCCCAGCCCAGATCCCAGCGCAACGACCGCCGAGCGCCTCACCCGTGCCAGCGGTCAGTTAGCCACCGCTGCTGTTGATCGGATGGATCGCCAACTCCCCTGGTTTGCCACCATGGATGCCCAAGAACGCGCATGGGTGGGCACCATCGCCCAAGACGGCATCGCCGCTTTTGTGAAGTGGTACGCGCACCCAGACGAGACCGCACACATCAGCGCCAATGTGTTCGGCAGCGCACCCAAAGATTTGGCGCGCGCAATCACGCTGCGCCAAACCGTTGAACTCGTGCGCACAACCATCGATGCCGTGGAAGCGCAAGTCAGCGAACTTGCTGCGCCTGGTGATGAAACTGAATTGCGTGAAGCCGTGCTGCGTTACGGTCGCGAAATCGCGTTCGCCTCTGCGCAGGTATATGCGCAGGCTGCTGAAGCGCGTGGTGCATGGGACGCCCGGCTGGAAGCTCTCGTCGTCGATGCGATCTTGCGCGGCGAGGTTGATGCTGAAGTGCGATCACGCGCTGCTGCATTGGCTTGGCATAACCGAGGCGATGTTGCAGTCATCGTCGGGCTGGCCCGCAGCGCTGACCCTGAATCCATCGTTGAAGATATCCGTCGCAGTGCCCGCACCTTGCGCCTTGAAGTCTTGGCCGGTGTCCACGGCGACCAGGTGATTGCTGTCCTGGGTGGAGTGCACGAGCCATTGGCTGCAGCCCAGTCACTGGTTGACCAGTTCGCCCCGGGACCGGTCGTCGTCGGCCCTTTGGTGCCTGACCTCTTTAGCGCCACGGCCTCGGCCAGTGAAGCCTTAGCAGGATTCAATGCCGTTGGCGCGTGGCCACAAGCTCCACGCCCAGTCGCATCTGATGACCTATTACCCGAACGCGCCCTCGCTGGCGATGCGGTGGCGAAACAATTATTGATCGAAGAAGTTGCACTCCCCTTGACCGGCCACGTTCTGGAAACCGTGTGGGCGTTTTTAGAAACCGGATCCATTGAAGGTGCGGCGCGCCAGCTGTTTATTCACACCAACACCGTGCGCTATCGATTGCGCAAAGCCACCGAACTCAGCGGCGTGGTTGTCACCTCGCCTCGCGGTGCACATACCTTGCGTATCGCCCTATCGTTATCTACGCTGAATGACACCATCTCCAAGGAAGCTCGCTAGCTATGTCTGACTCGACTCGCGCAGTTGTCATCGTTTCTGGTGGCGCTGCGATCAGCCCCTTCACCACTCCTGATGCCATCGCCCAACAAGGTATGGCCGCCGGCAGCACGGCCACCTTTCTTCGCAAGGGATTACTCGATGCTGGCTTTACCGTCTTCACCTCGCCAGCATCCATCGGTGGCGGCCCAGCCCTTGAAGACACTGAGTTTTCTGGCTTTTCCGATCCGGCCATCACCTTGCCCGCCGAGCTCACCGTCAACTGCGTAGGACCCATCGATGATGCCGGCGAACGGCTAACCAACTTCCTTGAATATGTCAACGAAACTTTTGGCATCACCACGTTTGATCTGATCGGCCACTCGATGGGCGGATTGTTTTCGCGCGCGAGCATTCATGAACTAACGCGGCGCAACTCATCGCTGACTGCTGGATCATTGGCAACCATTGGTACGCCATGGCAGGGATCGTTTGCTGGCGACTACTCCTCCGGCGATGTCTCCATTGAACTAGCTGACGGCGATCCAGTCTCGGAAGAAATCTTGCGACAAGCCAAAGCACTATTTGATGAAGCCTCCGAAGGTGCCGGTGAACAAGTCACCTACGAATTCCTCAACGGCACCAATGGCTGGAACCAACGCCATGTCGGCATGCTCGATGACATTGACGTGTTGCTCATCGGTGGTGATTACCTCAAGCGAGCAAGCGGTGATCCACGCATGTGGCCACACGATGGTTTGGTGTCCCTGGCCAGCGCGCTGGCCCAGGACGTCAGTGCGGCGGTCCTGCCTCGCCGCCAGGAAGCCACCTTTGACGGGGTCCACTCGATCTACTTCGCCGATGCCCTGGATTTGGCCTGGGACAAGGGCCTGACCTGGGACCCAGCGGTATTGGAGAGACTGGTGGGACACCTGACTACTGCTCAGGCGCGTGGCTAACCTGCGGCTCTGATTTCTTTGTAGGTATCCTCTAAAAATCATGCCCATTATTGGTCCGAGTCGCGCCCGGTTTTGGGCACACTCCACGCGAGGCTAAGACAGTGCTAGCAGTCATCGCTCCCGGACAAGGTTCGCAAACCCCTGGCTTCTTGGCCCCCTGGCTTGAGATCCCCACCTTTGCCGAACGCCTGCATTGGCTTTCCGCCGTCAGTGGCCTCGACCTAGCCGAGCTCGGCACCACCGCCGATGCCGAAACCATCAAGGACACCGCCATCGCGCAACCCTTGATCGTGGCTGCCGGTTTGGTATCCCTACTTGAACTGTTCCCCCACCCTGCCGATGCGTATCGCGTCGTGGGCGTGGGCGCCGGACACAGCGTCGGCGAAATCACCGCAGCCGCAGCCTCGAACATCATCTCTGGTGAACAAGCCATGGTCTTTGTTCGCGAACGCGGCAAGGCAATGGCCGCAGCCGCCGCAAAGACTCCCACGGGAATGTCGGCCGTACTTGGTGGCGATGCAGAAGTGGTGTTGGCCAAGCTTGCTGAACACGGATTGACGCCGGCTAACAACAACGGTGCTGGACAAATCGTTGCCGGTGGAACGATGGAACAACTCGCAGCTCTTGCGAACGATCCGCCCGAGGGCGCTCGCGTTCGTGCGTTGCAAGTTGCTGGCGCATTCCACACCGTGCACATGGCTCCAGCGGTTTCCACCTTGGCGCGTTACGCCCGCTCGATTTCTACCCACGACCCCCGTACTGCCTTGCTATCCAACGCCGACGGCTCAGTGGTTCACAGTGGCGTGGAGTTCTTGACCCGCCTGGTCACCCAGGTCAACAACCCCGTGCGCTGGGACCTGTGCATGCAGACCATGGCCGAACTCGGCGTCACAGCCGTCATCGAATTGCCACCAGCAGGCACGCTGACGGGCCTGATCAAGCGTGCGTTGCCTGATGTTGAAACCCTGGCCTTGAAGACTCCCGATGACCTCGAGGCTGCGCGCGAACTCGTCGCACGTCACGGCACCACTAGCCCGCTGGATACTTCACCGACGTGGCGCATGTTGGTCGCGCCGGCCAAGGGAATGTTTGTTCGCGGTGATGCCAACGAAGGCGACGCTCTCGCAGTCGATGCACTAGTTGGCACCGTCAAGACGTTGCGCGAGGAGCAAGCAGTTGTCGCCCCGCACGGTGGCACGATTATTGAATGGCTCGTCGAAGACGGTGACCCCGTCGCTCCTGGCCAACCATTGGTTCGCTTGCACCCCGAGGCCAACGCTTCATGAGCTTGATCACTGCTGTCAGTGGCGCACCCTTTGCGCGCATGCTCGGCGTCGGCTCCTATAGCCCCGCTCGCGTGGTGACCAACGCAGAGATGTGCGAACGCATTGATTCCACCGACGAATGGATTCGCGAACGCTCGGGTATTACTGAGCGACGATTCGCTGCCCCGGACGAAACGGTGGCCGACATGGCCGTAGCCGCGGCCAGCAAGGCTCTAGCCAGCGCCGGCATCACCGCTGACCAGGTCGATTGCGTCATCGTGGCCAGCGTGACCCACCTCAAAGCCACTCCTAGTGCCGCCACCGAGGTCTCCCACCGCTTGGGCGCCGGTCGCGCTCCCGCTTTTGACATCTCGGCCGCGTGTGCTGGCTTTTGTTACGGCCTGTCCATGGCTCAAGACTTCATCCGTGGCGGAAGTGCCAAGTACGTGGTCGTTATTGGCGTGGAAAAACTCACCGACATCGTTGACCCCAACGATCGCTCCACCGCGTTCTTGTTCGCTGACGGTGCAGGGGCCGCTGTGATTGGTCCATCCGATACGCCAGCCATCGGTCCGACCATGTGGGGCGCAGATGGTTCACAACTTGATGCCATCACGATGAGTGGTCGCTACGAAGACCTGCGCGACAACGACCAGGCTGAATATCCGCACGTGGTCATGCAAGGCCAAGCCGTTTTCCGGTGGGCCGTGCACGACATGTCGATCGTGGCGCAACAAGCACTAGATGCAGCCGGCATCACCGCCGACCAGCTCGATGCGTTTATTCCGCACCAAGCCAACCTGCGCATTGTTGATGCCATGGTGCGATCCCTGAAACTTCCCGCAGACATTCCTGTGGCCCGCGACATCGTGACCAGCGGCAATACCTCTGCTGCTTCGATCCCGTTGGCCATGGACCACATGTTGCAGGCAGGACAAATCCGCTCTGGCGGACTAGCCCTGCTGATCGGCTTTGGAGCTGGGTTGGCCTATGCCGCCCAGGTCGTGGAGCTGCCCTAGACCCCCGCAACCAGCGGGTGCACCACCAGCACTAACCACCGTTAACAACACACCAAGGAGCGCACACCATGGCCCAGTCCGAGCAGGAAATCCTCGCCGGCCTCGCCGACATCGTCAATGAGATCACTGGCGTTGCCGTCGCTGACATCGCGTCAGAAAAGTCCTTCACCGATGACCTCGACATCGACTCGTTGTCGATGGTGGAAGTCGTGATGGCTGCTGAAGAAAAGTTCGGCGTCGAGATCCCTGACGAAGAAGTCAAGAACCTCGTCACCGTTGGTGATGCAGTTTCTTACATCGCAAAGGCAAGTGCCTGATTCACCCCGCGCCTTGATCAATAGCTTGTGAGCCGTTGGCCAAGACGACACAGCACCGTGCACTATCGAACACATCAAAGGAGTTTCACGTGAGCACTAACAACAAAACACGCGTGGTCGTCACCGGCCTCGGTGCGACAACTCCCGTGGGCGGCACTGCTGTGTCGACTTGGTCAGCGCTCCTAGCTGGTCAATCCGGCGTACGAACGATCACCGAAGAATGGGCAACCGACCTGCCGGTGAACTTTGCCGGTGTCGCCGCTGTTGATCCAACCGAAGTCCTAGATCGCGTCGAAGCCCGCAAGCTTGACCGCATCGCGCAGTTCGCCCTCGTGGCAGCCCGCGAGGCCTGGGCTGATGCTGGCTTGACCACCGTGGACCCCGTCCGCCTGGGCGTCTCCGTTGCTACCGGAATTGGTGGCGCGCTGACGTTGCTGAGCTCGTGGGATGCGATGCAAAAGTCCGGACCGCGCCGAGTCAGTCCACACACCATCCCGATGTTGATGCCTAACTCAGCGGCAGCGACAGTGGGAATCGAATTCACCGCGCGCGCTGGTGTTCACACACCCGTAGCCGCGTGTGCATCGGGCGCCGAATCCATGGCCCAAGGTTTAGAGATGATCCGCAGCGGTCGCGCTGACGTTGTTGTCGTTGGTGGAACCGAAGCTTGTGTCCACCCTCTCCCCTTAGCCGCCTTTGCTTCGATGATGGCGCTGTCGCGTCGCAACGACGATCCCGCCAGTGCCTCGCGTCCGTGGGACAAGGGCCGCGAT
>JBAXSF010000056.1:0-8694 GCA_037130835.1 Actinomycetes bacterium | reverse complement strand
ATCTCCTCAAAGTAATTGATGACCTCTCGGTCACCGTTTTCTTGATACGGCGTGACAACAGAGATGGACTTCACGTTGTAACTGTTGAGGACCTTTTGGCACCCTTCAGCACCAGTTGCCACCTCAAGCCCGCCCGAACGTTCTTTGACGCGTGCCTTGAAGTAGTCATTGCCCGCAACGCCACCCCAGAAGGTCTCAGCCGACATCCCCATGACCATGTAGTCAACTTCGGCCGTGCAGACCAGGTCAATGGCGTAGTCCAAGGACTCATCGAGCTGTACGCGCAACTTTTCCATCTGCGCTTCAGTTGACAGGTCTTGGTCATAGATGTGGATGCGGCTAAACAGCGGCGTAACGCCGGGAACACCCATGCGATTGAAGTCCGGCTCGACGATGGAATTGGTACTCGGTGCCAAGACACCAAACTTCTTGCGGAAAGCGAGTTGATCAGCCATGTGTGTTCTCCCTAGACAACGGTGTTCGTGGACTGGCGTTGAAAACGTGTAAAGAGTCGATAGCAGGCGTAGAGAAAGAGGGCCTGTGTAGCCGTATTAATCCCTTGCGCCAACCACTGAACTTTTACATCAGAAACATTTCCTTTTGAGCTGATCGGCGGAAGGGCCAAAGTACCCAAGGCATACAGGGCAAAGAGTCCCGTTGTCACAAAATCGCGTTGGCGAGAAGCAAGGATTCCGGCCGAAACAGCCAGGGCCGTGGCCCACAGACCACCTACTGCGAACAATATGGTCCGCTCACCCACGGCAACCGCACCCACCACACCGAGCGCGAGCAACACACTCGCCGGCCAGAAGGCCACCTTGCGGCCCTTGAGTGTGCAGATCACGCCCCAAGTCAAGATCGCAAACCCTGGGGCCAGCGCACTGACAAAGGGAATCTGAAATTGTGAATAGGGGACATCGAAATCCGGCGCGCAAATAGGTACCGCAGCAACGTTTGCAAGGATCTTTCGCACCGGTCCGGCCAGGAACGAACACACCACCAAAAGCACAGCGGCGATTCGCATGGCTAAGGCAACAGCTGGCGATCCATCAAAGTCATTGAGCACTCGCTTGGACAGGTACCAATAGCCCACACCAGCGAGAACAATCGGAACGATATCTTCGGCCGCTAAGACCAACGGATAGGTAACGCAGTCAGTCAAGGCCACTACGAGGCGTCCTGCTGATCCATGGTCTTGCGGGGGTCAATCTGGTCAAAGATGTTGCGCTTCTTGAACCCGGCTGTCGCGAAGCGGCCACCAGCTTTTGCAGGAGTCAGCCATGCCACGCGCTTTCCACTCTTCTCGGTCTTCAAGACACCCTCGACAAGGTAAGGCGTGACGGTCTCCACCGTGTCACCCAGGATGTTGAAGGTCTTCTTGACCTTTTCCCACTGTTCCATGTCGTCTTCGTAGTCTTGGATCAACAAGTCAGTCGCGACAATGCCGGGGCTGAGGTAACCCATGCCAACGCCGGTTCCCTTGAGTTCCTTGATCAGTACCTTGGTGAGGTAGTTCAGCGCACGCTTGGTCGCGCCATACGGACCCAGGCCTGAACTGGTCTGACCGTTGGAGCCAAAGCCCTCCATGTTCCAGATGTAACCAGAACCTTGAGCCAACATGCCCTTCATCGCCACCGCATCACCGTTGAAGATTCCCACGATGTTGGTGTCGACGATGTCCTGCAAGTCTGCAACCGAGTGATCCTGAAAAGCCTTGCGCGGCAAAGAGATGCCTGCGTTGTTAATCCAGATGTCTACCCGACCGTACGTCGCAACGGCGTGATCCCACACAGCTTGAACTTGGTCGCGGTCCGTGATGTTGCATGCCGCAGCCGTCAAGTTCGCCGACGCTCCACCGAGAGCCTCAAGACCCTTGGCCGTGGATGCTTCACTGGATCCGGTGAACGTGACGCGGCAGCCGGCCTTGATGAACTCGCGTACTAACCCCTGGCCAATGCCACGGGTTCCACCAGTGACGACGACGGAACGGTTCTCGCTCATGCTTGTGCCTTCCAATCCAGCTGTCCGAAAATGACGTTAGTGAGCATGTCGCCCTTAAATGCTTCCCACACAATGCTCAACGACTGGGAGTCGTCAAGCAGGTATTCGCGGCCCTTAATCTTCCACACATCACCACCGGTGAAGTGTTGACTCGTGAATAAGGCACGTCCGTAGTTGCGCGCATTTCCCATGATATCCGGGCCGTCATAGGTCGTGTTTTGATCGCGGCGCAAGCGCTCGAAGGTGTACTTGCGGTTGATCGCACCTTCCCAGGTGATCGTCTGCTTGGTACGTACGAGCGACAAAGGCTCATGGTCAATGGTGACGAAGTTGTCGCCTACCTTCTCCCGTGAGGCGGCGTCATAGACCTCAAGAGTTCCGGTCCACGCCCCTTTTTGCTTGGTTGGCAAGACGTGAGGGCGAGGCGCGCGGTCGGTTTCGTCCCGGATCCATGCATCAATGAAGCCTTGGGTTTCTTGATCATTCGCGCCGACATCAACAACCTTGTACAAGCCGTTAAATACCGCGCACACGCTCCAGCCGTCGTGCAAGACCGATGAGTAAACCTGGGTCTTGCCGTCCGGAAGGACTTGGTTCCACGTGCGAAGGTCGGCTTGCCATCCGGGTGAGTAGTAGTGCGCATCAACGAACAAGCCGTAGGGCTGACCCGTGCCATAAAAGTCAGGGCCCATGTACACGCGGTTCTCATCTGAGTCGATGACTTCAAAGCGGAAGTCTGCGCCGAGTTGGAAACGGTTGCGCAGCGGACCGGAACCATCCAAGGTGCCATTCATCCAGTAAACCGTGGTGCCGTCAGGCAATACCTCACTGGCGCGCGCAATGCGCTCATAGCCCACGTGGTTGCCCTCTGGGTCGAACAGGCCCGGTCGCCCATGCCACTCCCCCGCGATCTTCTTTTGCCATTCGCTGGGCTCGCTAGCTGCACTGCTTTGGCGATCACTCACCGCGGTCATCTATCCCTACTTCCTGATCGGGTCGTCAAGCCACCTTAGTGTGCCTGAACTGCGACCACATCGCCCGTCAATCAGGCAAAACAAGGCTTCAAGGGTCAGGTCAAAGGATAGAGCCGACAAGGGCTGGGTCAGACCGCAGGTTCCCAGGTCAGCACGCCCACGACAACGTGCGTCAGGGCATTCCCATCAAGGACCTGCCAGTTAACGACCAATTCGTAGTCGTAGTTCAGCATGAACTCGCGGCCCTTGATCTTGGTGGCTTCATTGGTGAAGTGCTGAGCGGTGAAAGCACAACGGCCGTATGCCATCTGGTTGCCCCACACGTCAGGACCGTGGAACATGGTCTTGTGCTCGAGGCGCACGCGCTCAAAGGTGTACTGCCGCTCCAAGACCCCACTCCACGTCACCGTTTGGCGGGAACGAATCAAGTCGATGGGCTCGTGCTCAATCACGACTTCGCTGTGACCGATCAATTTCTGATCAGCGCCGAAAACTTCAACAGAACCCTTCCATGCTCCCTTTTCCTTAGTAGGGGTCACGAAATTCATCTGCCCGAGGGCTTCTTCCTGATCCTTGAACTCTTGAATGCGCTTTTGGGTCTCAGGATTCGTCTCGTGGTCAAAGGTGCGCAGGTACAAACCATCGAAGACAATTGCTGGCGTCCAGCCGTCGTAACAGACCGACGAATACACCTGCACATCGGTGCCCGGGATGATGTAGTTCCACGTGACGAGGTCGGCCTGCCAGCCCTGGGAGTAGTAGTTCGAGTCAACGAACGTGCCGTACGGCTGGCCCGCGCCAAAGAAGTCAGGGCCGGTGTAAATGCGATTTTGGTCTGAGTCAATGACACCGAAGGAGAACATTCCACCGAGCTCAAGACGACTACGCAGGTGCCCGCCACCATCGAACTTGGTGTTCATCCAGTAGTGGGTCTGGCCATTGGAAAACTCGCTGGCGCGCGCCACGTTTTCATACCCCACATGGGTGCCTTCGCCATCAAAGATAGATGGGCGACCGTGCCAGGTTCCTTCAATAACCTTTTGCCATTCGCTGGGGGCTTCGATTCCGGTGTTGACGAAAATCGGAGCATTAGCTGCAGTCGCAGCGCCAGAAGAATTAGCCTGATCAGTCATTGAGTGTGTACCTTCCAAAGCGCCCCAGGGCGGTCAAGGGCGAGGCGAATGATGTGCGAGAAGCCTTTAGGCGCCCTAAAGAAAGGGGCTGACCCCAGTCTAGACCCAAACCCAATTCACGTCTTGGGTCGTAGACCCCTAGCCGAAAATCTGGGCTAGTCCACACCCAAGTCCATGGACAGCTTGCTTGGCGCGGCGATGGTAGGCAACGCGGAGTAACCGATGACTATCACCTGCTAGCGGCGGCGAACTTGCCCGATGGTCTTAGGCGGATCCGTTAGCAACTTCTCTAGAGCAGTCAGAGCCTGCGAGTCATCGCGAACGTATGCATCAAGAAAATCGACAACGAGCGCGGTGAGATCCGCTCGCGTTTGCGCGGGATCGGTTGTTGGCTCGCTGTCAAGAAATGCACGCGCACAGGTCGGGTCCAATGGATAGCCCATCCCAAAATGGTTGGCGCCATCCCACTGAATAAACCACGCGTCATCGCGACCGCCCGGAATTCCCTGCTCAAAGGTCATGACGATCGGATTGAACGTTGCTGGGTCTTGCCCTGGGTACCGAGCTGCGCTGCGCTTCATGGTTCCGTCTTCGGTACCTGCCATCAACAAGGCTGGAATATCCGAGGCGCATTCGAGAACCGTGCCATCGGGGTGGCCTAGAACCTGAGCCGGCACCGTGTGGGCCGCGTATGCCACTACTGCTCGCAACGACGGGAAGTACGACTTACGCGCCGACTCCAAGGCGACCGTTCCGCCACCGGAGTGGCCACCAAGAACGAGTCGATCGAGATCCATCACGCCCGCCAAGGTTCCCTGCGCATTGAGAACAGCCAAGCGGTCAAGGATGGGCTGGATCGCAATCGATGGTGGTCGAGTGCCATACACGCCTGCTTGAAGTGCCGACAGATCAAGCCCTGGGGTGGTGCCGTAAAAGCCCGGCATCTGCTCGCCCACCAGATCGAAGGTGACGCACACGTAGCCGGCTTCCACCAAGTTGATCATCAACCAACGCAGCGAATCTTGACCGATGTTGACGCCACCAAGAAACAGCACGACAGGTGCCGGCGACCGCTTAGCCGCCGGCATAATTCCCGACATGTCGACTTCGAGAGTGTTCGGATTCGTTGCTGCGTAGTAAACGCGCAGGTGCGCTGTGTCGTACGGCGCATCCAAGCCTTCTATCTTGACTGCGTCCCACAGGGACCGGACCAGATTCTGCTGTTCACTCATCGTCGTCTCAGTGAATTTCTACTTGGTCCAGAACTTGCCGGCATGCGGTAACTGGCGCTGCGTTCCACCCAGTGCCATCACCAATTGGTCACAGATGTCTTGACCAAAGAGCTTCACAGCGATGCTGTTGGCTGGGTCAAGCTGAGCCACCGTGCTACGCCAGTCTTCGGTGTATTGGCACAACTCGTCCTGCTGATCCACAGGAACCGGGTCGGCTGCATCGAACATCTTCATCCACTCGTCAAGCATGTAATCGGCTTCGCCTTGGATGAGGTCAACTGTCTTTTGCTCCGGCGGTCCGGAGTAACAAAAAGCGATCGGCGACAGCACCTGGCGCACATAGCCTGATGGCGACATGAACCAGTCGAGTTGCGGATTGTCCCGTCGAACATTGAGCCAGCGCTCATTAAGCGGCTCGTAGTACTTGAAGTAATAGTCGGTGTTAACGGCTGCTTCGCGGCGGGCCCCGAAATCCATAAATCCCCACGGGCGCTCACCAAAGCAAGCAAAAGCCATGCCGAAGAGGGGAACGTCTACTTGCGGTCCTGGACTGATCGTGATGTGCATGTTGGCAAATCCGTTCTTGGGATCTGCCATCCACGAATAGACCATCCAGTCAATCTCTGGACCAGCAAAGCACTGCACTTGACCGTGAATCCCCGAACCGATTTCGCCAGCAATTTCTAAACCATTGGTCGACTCATCTGGCACGAGTTCGAAGCGATCCTGCAGTTTGGCCATCATTACGGCCAACTTCTCGCGCCATTGTTCATAAACCCACGTGACATCAACGGGGCCACTTTGGGCTACCAACTCTTCAACAGACACCATGGTTTCGCCCATAGCAGCCTCCTCTTATAAGTGAACCTGACGCAGAATCCGATCGGGGTGCACACAGAATTCGTTTATTTGTGTGTTCAGACAATCCTATCTGGATGTGGCGGGACTTTATCCCCTCAACAGGGGACAAAGGAAAGGTCGCACTGAGATCGATGGGGCAAGGACTCGTATGGGCTCAGGCTTTGAGGAAAAGGCCAATGGAGGCCGCACTTCCCATGACGATGACGACCCACCGAAGGGCCACGTCTGGGATGCGCAACCCCACGCGGGCCCCAACAAATCCACCAGCGGTGGAGGAGACGACCAAGAGGGCCGCGGGGAGCCAATCCACCCGCCCAGCAATGATGAACAGACACGCTCCCGCGGCAACACAACAAAACGACAGCACCGACTTCATCCCGTTACTGGCCTTCATGCTTGAGTGCAAAAGAGTGCCCAAAATCGTCAACAACACGATCCCCAAAGCGGCCCCAAAATATGAGCCATACGCGCCCGCGAGGAAGATGCACACGCCCAAAGCAACACTCATGCGAGCCGTAGCTAATTGCGGACCCGAACCGCGCGCTTGAAGCATGCGTGTTAACCAAGGGCGCGCCGCAAACAATGCGACCGAGAGCAAAATCAAGTACGGCACTACGACAGTGAACGAATCGCGCGGTGTAACAATCAATAACAACGCGCCCACTACTCCGCCAAGGGAAGCGACAACAATCAAACGGGTACGGATGGCTGCGACTTGATCCATAACGTGGCGATAGCCGTACGCACCGCTGGCATATCCGGGGAGTAACCCGATGCTGCAGGCAATATTTGCCGAATACGGCGGCACGCCGGCCCACAACAACACCGGAAAAGCAATCAAGGTTCCACCGGCAGCAACGGCATTAATCGCGCCCGCACTGAAGCCGGCCGCAATCACTGCGAGGATTTGTGCAAGCCCTGAGTCCATCGAATGGCCTAGTCGGCAGGCAGTGCGCTGGGCTCACTATCGGGTGCCGAACGTGTGTAGCTCACGGCCATCCCCTTCCGTGGCAAGTAGCGCAAGACCACAGCCGCCCCGGCCAACGCAAAGACTGCTGCAATAACCGCTGTGACGTGAACGCCCGTGAGGTAGGCCTGCCCAGCAGCGCACGCTTGGCCAGCCTCACACAAGAATTGTTGACCAGCTTTTTGTGCTGCGGCTGGGTTCGTCTCAGCAAGGCCACGAAGGACGACGTAGGTATCACCGATAGATCGACTCGCCTGATCGCGCACCGATTCAGGCAAGAAAACTAACGATGGCTGAATAGCTCGGGCATACATGACCTGCAGGATCGTTCCAAAGACGGCAATGCCGAGTGCGCCGCTGACTTGACGCGTCGTGTTATTCACCGCAGCACCAGCGCCAGCATTTTCCGGCGGCAAGCTCGACATCACTGACTCGGTAGAAGGCGCCACGACATTAGCCAACCCTGCACCGGTGAAGAACCCGAGGACGTAGACGTGCCAGACCGGATCGTCTATAGAGACAAATACGTAGCCAAACAAGGACATCGCTAGAACGATCAATCCCAAAGCGATCGTGAACTTCGGTCCGATCCGAGCGACGAGTTTGGGTGCCCGCGGGGCAAAGATCACCTGAGCTATTCCCACGGGAAGTACCGACAAACCGGCCTGCAACGGGGTCAAGCCCTTAACAAATTGGAAGTAGAAGGTCAGGAAGAACGAAATCCCAAAAAGGGCAAAGAAGGCAAACCCAGCCGCGATCGAAGCAGCACTAAAGCGCGGATTCTTAAAGAAGCGCACGTCGAAGGACGGGCTATCAATCTTGCTTTCCACGAGCAC
The DNA here is from genome assembly GCA_037130835.1 of Actinomycetes bacterium. Lineage (GTDB taxonomy): Bacteria > Actinomycetota > Actinomycetes > UBA12327 > UBA12327 > AcAMD-2. The sequence continues at coordinate 690 of JBAXSF010000056.1, read as the reverse complement.
GAACAACGCCAGGATGGCCACACCAAACACAATCATCCCGGTGGACAACACCGATGACCAGTCACGCTCTTCGCCGCCGTACACCAAACCAAAAATCAAAGAGCCCAAACCAACAACCGACAAGGCAATGCCGGCCGGATCAATTCTGCCCGCGTTGGGGTTCTTTGATTCAGGAACAAGGAACCACGCGGCAATAAACGTGCCGATAACAATGGGAACATTGATGAAGAAGATGCTTCCCCACCAGAAATAATCCAGCAGCAACCCGCCCACGATGGGCCCCAGGGCCAAGGATGCACCGGTGCATCCCGCCCAGATCGCGATGGCTCGGCCCCGCTCGGCTGGGGGGAAAACGTTGGTCAAAATCGACAGAGTTTGAGGAGTAATCATCGCGGCGCCAATAGCCATCAGCGCGCGGAACCCGACCAGCTGATTTGGGGTTTGCGACTGCGACGCGGCCAGCGATGCCAGACCGAACAGCACTAACCCGATCATGAAGATGCGCTTACGACCCCATCGGTCGCCCAGGACACCTGCGGTGAACTGCAAACTCCCGAACACCACGGCATACGACAAGATCGCGCCGGTCAATTGGGCTTGGCTCGCACCCAGTTGCTGCGAGATGCTCGGCAACGCGACATTCAAGATCGTGTTGTCGATGATCACGACGATCAACCCTGAAACCAGGGT
>JBAXSF010000055.1:0-8744 GCA_037130835.1 Actinomycetes bacterium | reverse complement strand
GTAGTGGACCACGTGGCGGAAACGCGCGCGGCACAACTGCTGGTGCATTCGGTCGTCCCGGTGGTCGTCCTACGAAGGGTCGCAAGTCCAAGAAGCAGCGGCGTCAAGAGTTCGATGATCTGCAGGCTCCGTCGATTGGTGGCGTGATTGCTCCTCGTGGTTCTGGCGAAACGATTCGCATGACCCGTGGTGCATCCCTGACTGACTTCGCCGAGAAGATCAATGGCAACCCTGCGTCATTGGTGCAGATTTTGTTCAACTTGGGCGAAATCATCACGGCAACGCAGTCGGTCAACGACGAAACCTTGATGTTGTTGGGTGCTGAACTCAACTTCGACGTTGTTGTGGTGTCTCCTGAAGACGAAGACCGCGAATTGCTCGAGTCCTTTGACCTTGAATTTGGTGAAGACGAAGGCGATGAGGGCGACCTGTTCGCTCGTCCTCCTGTTGTCACTGTCATGGGTCACGTGGACCACGGTAAGACGCGCTTGCTCGATGCCATCCGTAACACGGACGTCATTGAAGGCGAAGCCGGTGGCATCACTCAGCACATTGGTGCGTATCAGATCCATCACGGTGAGCGTGCGATCACGTTTATTGACACCCCTGGTCACGAAGCCTTCACGGCCATGCGTGCTCGTGGTGCCAAGGTCACCGACATCGCGGTCCTGGTGGTCGCAGCCGATGACGGCGTGAAGCCACAAACCGTTGAAGCGCTCAACCACGCGTTGGCCGCTGACGTGCCGATCGTGGTTGCGGTGAACAAGATTGATAAAGAAGGCGCTGACCCAGCCAAGGTGCGCGGCCAGTTGACCGAATATGGATTGGTTGCCGAGGAATACGGCGGCACGACGATGTTCATTGATGTCTCGGCCAAGCAAGGGCTGGGTATCAACGAATTGCTCGAAGCGGTTCTGTTGACTGCTGATGCATCTCTCGACCTGCGCGCTAACCCGAACCAGGACGCTCAGGGTGTGGCTATTGAAGCCCATCTCGACCGCGGTCGCGGCCCTGTCGCCACGGTGCTGGTCCAGCGCGGAACTCTTCGTGCCGGAGACTCCATTGTTGCCGGTGATGCTTTCGGTCGCGTGCGCGCCATGATGGACGAGCACGGCGTTTTGGTCCAAGAAGCCACTCCTTCGCGACCAGTGCAGGTGCTGGGTCTGACCTCAGTTCCAGGAGCCGGCGACTCGTTCTTGGTGGTGGAAGAAGACCGCATCGCTCGTCAAATTGCCGAGCGCCGTCAAGCCCGTGAGCGCAATGCCCAACTGGCTCAGTCGCGTGGTCGTCGTACTCTTGAAGACTTCCTCAAGCAGATGGAACAGGGCGAGGCCCAGGAACTCAAACTCATCCTCAAGGGTGACGTGTCCGGTTCGGTCGAGGCCCTCGAAGATGCTTTGCTCAACCTCGATGTCGGCGATGAAGTCTCGCTACGCATCATCGACCGCGGCGTCGGTGCCATTACCGAGACCAACGTCATGCTTGCTGCTGCTTCCGATGCCATCATCATCGGATTCAACGTGCGTCCAGAAGGCAAGACGCGCGAATTGGCCGATCGTGAAGGCATCGACATTCGTTACTACACGGTTATTTACCAAGCCATCGACGAAGTTGAGTCTGCGCTCAAGGGCTTGCTCAAGCCCGAGTACGAAGAAGTGCAGTTGGGCACCGCCGAAGTGCGCGAGGTCTATCGCTCCAGCAAGGCCGGCAACATCGCTGGTTGTTTGGTGCGCTCGGGCCTGATTCGCCGCAACAGCAAGGCTCGCTTGATTCGCGACGGAGCAGTGGTGGCCGAGAACTTGACCATTGACTCCCTGCGTCGCTTTAAGGATGACGCAACCGAAGTCCGTGACGGGTTTGAGTGCGGTATCGGATTGGGATCGTTCAACGATGTCAAGGAAGATGACGTCATTGAAACGTACGAAATGCGTGAAAAGGCGAGGGCGTAGTGGCTGATCAAGCACGAGCACTCAAATTGGCAGACCGTATCAAGGTGGTTGTGGCTGAAACCCTTGAGCGCCGGATTAAGGATCCGCGTTTAGGTTTTGTCACGGTCACTGACGTTCGCGTCACCGGCGACCTGCACGAAGCCACCATCTTCTACACCGTTCTTGGTGACGAAGAAGCTCACTCCGAGTCCGCCGCAGCGCTGGAAAGCGCCAAGGGTGTTTTGCGAACCGAAGTCGGTAAGCAAACCGGTGTGCGCTTCACCCCAACCCTGGCCTTTGTTCTGGATGCAGTTCCCGAGACAGCAGATGCCATCGATGAGTTGCTGCGTCAAGCCAAGGCTGCCGATGCGCAAGTCCACGCTGCTGCTGAGGGTGCTTCTTTTGCTGGCGATGCGGACCCGTACCGCCACGACGAAGAACCTGTTGAGGACGACACTTCGTCGTGACCACCGCCTGGGATCAGCGAGCAACAGAAGCTGATTGGTCTGCGGTCGTTGAACTTGCTCGTTCAACGACAAGTCCGCTATTGCTCGCTCATGTCAGTCCCGATGGCGATGCACTCGGTTCCGCGTTGGCTGTTGGGTTAGCCCTGAAGACATTGGGGAACACCCCCATGGTTTCTTTTGGTGATGACCCGTTCGTCGTGCCTCGGATCTTGCAGTTCCTCCCCGGTCAAGAGTTATTGGTTGCACCTGCCGATGTTCCGCAGGACACCCCCGTGGTGTTTACCTTCGACGCCAGCAGCGCTGGTCGCTTGGGCCTTCACCAGGAACGTGCTGAGAACGCGGAAGCCTTGGTGGTCGTCGATCACCACGCGTCCTACACCGGCTTTGGCACGCACCATCTGGTTGAACCCGACAGTCCTGCCACCGCAGTGATGGCCTTGAAGTTGATTGACCGACTTGGCGTGCGCCTCGATCAGGCCATGGCCACGTGCATTTACACCGGATTGATCACCGACACCGGTTCGTTTCGCTATGCGGCGACAACGCCTCACGTGCACGAAGTAGCGGCTCGCTTGATGGCCACCGGAATCAAGCACGATGCGATTGCTCGCCAGCTCTACGACACTGCACCCTTTGGGTTTGTTCGCGTTATGGGAGCTGCTTTGGATCGTGCGGTGTTGGAAACCGACGCCGTTGGTGGTTTGGGAATGGTGTGGACATCAGTTCCCGTGAGCGATCGCGTCACCGCAGGCATTGGAATCGACTCGGTCGAATCAGTGATTGACGCGGTGCGGGTTGCACAAGAAGCCGAAGTCGCTGTGGTCTTGAAAGAGCACGAAGACGGCACGTACCGCGTCTCGATGCGATCGCGCGGACACATTGACGTGGCCCAGGTCAATATCGCTTTGGGTGGTGGGGGACACCGGTATGCCGCTGGATACACCGCTACCTGTGACCTCGATACCGCGATGGCCAACATTCGTGCTGCGCTGGCAGCCGCTCCGCACCTGCAGGGCTAATCAGCGCCGATGACTTCATCTGTTGATGCCTCCAGCGGTCCTATGCCTGGACCCCACGGCCTAGTCATCATTGATAAGCCCGCCGGAATCACCTCACACGATGCCGTCCGCCGGTTGCGCAAAGTCGCCAAGACACGTCGGGTCGGGCACGCCGGAACCTTGGACCCGATGGCCACCGGAGTATTGATTCTTGGGCTTGGGCGGGCCACCCGATTGTTGGGCCACTTGGCCTTGACCAATAAGGACTACACCGCGACGATCCGGTTAGGTCAATCCACGGTCACCGATGACGCCGAGGGCGACATCTTGGAAGAGCGCGACGCCACTGCTGTCACCGATGAGGCGATTGCACTGGAAATCTCCAAACTCTCTGGTGACATCTTGCAAGTTCCCACGCAAATCAGTGCGATCAAGGTCGATGGCAAACGCTCGTATGCGCGAGTGCGTGCGGGCGAGGAAGTCGAACTCAAGGCTCGCCCCGTTACCGTGTCTCGCTTTGACGTGATCGCCGCCGATCGCAGTCAGCCTGGCGTGGTCGACCTGGAAGTAGAAGTGTCTTGCAGTACAGGCACCTACGTTCGCGCCCTTGCTCGCGACTTAGGTGAGGCCTTGGGTGTGGGTGGACACTTGACGGCCTTGCGACGCACGCGAGTCGGCCCCTTTAGCGTCGAGTCAGCAGTGACGTTGCCTGAAGCCGATAGCGATCAGGGGGTGAATGCATTCTTGGTCGGCCTCGATGACGCAGTCACCGCAAGCTTTCCCATGATCGAGGTCGATGAAGCCACCTCGGACTTGGTTCTGCATGGAATCGCGCTGTCCCAGGCCGATGCCACCGCTGGTGGGTGGACCGGTACTGACCAGGTGTGTGCCTTGATGTGCCAAGGGCGTTCATTGGGACTTTTCCAATTGCGCGATGACAAGTTGCGGTCGCTGGTGGTGTTTGCCTGATGCATCGTGAGTGCCGTGGAGCTATGCGTGGGAGACTTCTGTCATGACGATGTGGCGCGGACTTGATGCGGTGGTGGCCGATGTGGGCTCAACCCCGCGGCGTCGCAGTGTGGTCACCGTCGGTGTTTTTGACGGCGTGCACCGCGGACACCAAGTCATCGTTTCCCAAGTAGTTCGCCGCGCCCGCGCCCTCCAGGTCCCCGCAGTTGCGATTACTTTTGATCCACACCCGCTGGCTCTCTTGAGCCCTGAACTAGCACCGGCATTGCTGACCAGCATCGATCGCCGTGCGGAGTTATTGCAAGAAGTGGGAATCGATCACGTGGTCGTCTTGCCGTTCACCCACGAGCTGTCGCGGTTTTCTCCCGAACAGTTCGTTGAGGAAGTCATCATCAACGGTTTGCATGCATCCGAAGTGGTGGTTGGTTCAGACTTCCGTTTTGGTCACCAGGCCGCCGGCGATGTCGCGCTTTTGACTGATCTTGGTGAGAAGTTTGATTTCGGAGTCGAAGGTGTCGGTCTGGTCGGGGATGGTCGTGTGCGCTGGTCATCAACAGCGGTGCGCAAAGCTTTGTTGGCTGGCGATGTCAGCGCAGCTGCTGCGATCTTGGGCCGACCGCATCGAGTCGATGGCGAAGTCGTCACTGGCGATCAACGCGGCGGCGACCTTGGTTTCCACACCGCCAATGTTCAAGCCCCAGTCGGCATGGCCACACCCTCAGATGGTGTCTATGCAGGTCGACTGAGCATCCTCGATGACGAAGGCGCCACTGGCGAAGGCTTCGTGGCCGCAATTTCTGTTGGTGCCAACACCACCTTTGCTGGAACCGAGCGTCGAATCGAAGCCCACTGCTTGGACCAGAGTGATCTCAACCTGTATGGCAAGAACGTGGGCGTTGAATTCGTTCAGCGCTTGCGCGACATGGTGACCTTTGATTCCGCCGATGCCTTGATCGCCCAGGTGGCGCAAGACATCGAACAAACCCGCACAGCAGTGAGTCAGTGACATGCCAATTTACGAGTACCGCTGTAACACGTGCGCCAGCGAGTTTGAGTTCCTGCAACTCCAGCGCGATGCCCCTGACCCGAAGTGCCCGGCCTGCAAAGCCGAAGGCGTCCAACGGCTCATTTCGCGTTTAGGTTTGGCTGGCACAACTCCGCTGACCGGCGACGCCCTGTTTGATTCGGACAAGCTCACCTTTACTCAACGTCAAGGGCTCAAGGGCCGAGTTCCGCAAGCCGCCAAGGTGGCCTACAACAACATGCGCGCTGCTCGTCAGGCCGAAGGCAAAGAACTCACGCACACCCACCTCAGCGAAGAAGAGTTGGCCGAATTAGATCCCGATGACCCCTTGCGCCTTGAGCAAGGGCATTACCATGATGATGATCACGTTCACATTGTTGATGATGAACCCGAAGTCGCGCAGACCCCACAGTCGCCGAGCGCTTCGAACGTCGCTGACCACGATCACTAGGCAGGCCAGTCATGCCCACTTTGGGTAACGGATCGCTGATCGCCACCATCATTCCGTTAGCCATGCTCTTTTGGGTCGCCTTTATTGGACGCGGTGGCAGACAAACCGCAGTCCTGGTCGCTATCGCTGTTGCGTGGGGAATGGCCGCCACCTGGCTCGTCCTTCCGTTTAACAATCGCTTTGCCGCTGCCTATGGCGTCACGGCAGTCATTGTCTATGGCGGACCTTTGCAAGAAGAAATCGTGAAGGCATTGATCCTGCCCTTCCTGACCATTTCCAAACGCGTCTTCTGGTTTGTCGATGGAGCGATCTTGGGCTTGGCGGCGGGAACAGGATTTGCGATTCGAGAAAACTGGTTGTACTTGGCCAATACTCGCGGCGATGCATCGCTGGAACTAGCTATTGCTCGAGTGAGCTCGACGAACTTGATGCACGCGGGTACAACGGCCATCGTCGGCGCCGCATTGGTTCTCACGCTTCGTCGTAACCCTGTTATTCGCATTGGGGTGGGCTTGGGCGCACTGGCCCTTGCCGTGACCTTGCACTCCCTGTTTAACCGCTTGACGACAATCCCCAGTGAATCGGCTGCTGTCATTACTTTGGTCGGAATGGCCGTCTTCGGGATCGCCGCAGGAATCGTGGCGTTGGGCATTCCGTTGTCGAAGTCCTGGCTGCGCAAAGACTTGGAAGCTCGTGGCGCTAGCGAGAGCGAAATGATGGTGTTGGCCGGCGGACGTTCTGTGAGCGCCATCTTGGACGAGTTCGAACGTCGCTACGGCAGCGAGGCGACGCAAAAGGCCGAGGAATTGATCAAGCTCCAGCGCAAGTTGGCCATCGCTCGCAACTCGCAAGCAAAGCGACTGAGCGAAGATCAAATCAACACGCTGGAGCAGGAGCTTGATGAATTGCGTCGCGGGATCGGCATGTTCGCGATGATGTGGCTACGTACACACTTGCCCACCGATGCAGATGCGGACAGTTTGTGGTCAAGTCTTGATGGCCTGACCAGTGATGACCTCTCAGGCACAGATGACAAACCTGGTGGCATGTGGGATCGATTGGCCTAGCGAGCCCGAGGCGAATTTGAGGCAAACCCGCTAGCCTTTGACAACAACAAACGGACCAGGGATGGAAACCATGCTCTGCGCACAATGCGATGACTCTGCTCGCGGAACCTGTCGGTTCTGCGGTCGAGGCGTGTGCGCAACCCACCATTCCAATCTTCCCTTTGTGGTCACGCTGTTTGGCGTTCAGCCCCCACAAGCAATCGTCGTGGGTGGCACCTTGTGGTGTGGGGTGTGCCGACCACAGCCCGAGCCCATCGCTATGCCGGAGTTGAACCGATGACCGGGGGCATGTTCGATCGGCTCTCTGAACAAGTCGACAACCCAGACGAGTCGGGCGAGAAGTTCTCGATCGCTGACACCTTGGAGCTACCCGACGATGAGCGGGCTTTAATTGGTGCTGTCATCCGTGCTGGCTCGATGACCCTGGCCGAACTCGCTGCCGAATTGAAGGCTGATGAACAAGACGTGGCCAAGATGGTCGGCTCACTGAGTATGCGGGGCATGTTGATGCTGACCGAAGGTGTAGTCAGCCCCTCTCCGATGAAGAAGACGGCCCGCATCAAGCCAGGTGGCCTCTTTGACACGTTGGGCGACTTCTAGTCCGACCTAGGCGTATTTCGGGGGCAAGGCCGTGCCTGTCACGCCTGCCGGTATCCTTTACTAGTCGGCCTTGGGGCTGATGTGGGTTTTGTTACCTCCGTGATGTAAACCGGGGGACTCACCGTTTCCTTCGAAAGGCTCAACGTGCCATTAGAAAGTGCAGTTAAGAAGCAAATCATGACCGAGTACGGCACCTCCGAAGGCGACACTGGGTCTCCCGAAGTTCAAGTCGCCCTGCTTACGCAGCGCATCAACGACCTCACCGGTCACCTCAAGACTCACAAGCACGACCACCACTCACGTCGTGGCCTGTTGCTGCTCGTCGGCCAACGCCGTCGCCTGTTGCAGTACCTGGCCAAAAAAGACATCACGCGCTACCGCACGCTCATTGAGCGTCTTGGCCTGCGCCGCTAAATAGAGTTGTCACAGTTACACCTCTTAAGTAAGTCATCTATTAATCAGAGGTGATGCGGACCAGCTTGGTGCGCTCGGGTGACGGTCCTCGGTAGTGGCTTTCGGATGAAGAAACATCCGCGAGCCTCGATCGATGACCGCCAGATCCCACAGCACCACGTGAATTCGTGCGCCTCGCGTATGCGAAGGAGGGTTCCCAACGTGGGTTCCCAAATCTTTTCCGCTGACGCCGTTTTGGATAACGGCAAGTTCGGCACCCGCACCATCACTTTCGAAACCGGTCAATTGGCTCGCCAAGCTGCCGGTTCCGCCGTTGCTTACCTTGGCGACACCATGTTGCTCTCGGCAACCACGGCTGGCAAGAAGCCAAAGGATCAATTCGACTTCTTCCCGTTGACCGTTGACGTTGAAGAGCGCATGTATGCCGCTGGCCGCATTCCCGGTTCGTTCTTCCGTCGCGAAGGCCGCCCCTCCGAAGACGCGATCTTGACCTGCCGTCTCATCGACCGCCCGTTGCGTCCGTCCTTTGTTAAGGGATTGCGTAACGAGGTTCAGGTCGTCGTCACGGTCATGGCCTTGAACCCCGATGTCCTCTACGACGTCATCGCGATCAACGCCGCTTCCATGTCCACCCAGATTGCTGGCTTGCCTTTCTCTGGTCCCATCGGAGCAACCCGTGTTGCGTTGATCGACGGCCAGTGGGTGGCATTCCCCACGCACACCGAGCTCGAGCGCGCCACCTTTGACATGGTCGTTGCTGGTCGCATCGTCGAAGACGACGTCGCGATCATGATGGTCGAGGCTGAAGCCACCGAGCACACCTGGA
>JBAXSF010000054.1:0-8773 GCA_037130835.1 Actinomycetes bacterium | reverse complement strand
AGACCAAGGAAGAGATTGCTTCGACCGCCAGCATCTCGGCTGCTGACCCCCAGATTGGCGAAATGATTGCTGAAGCAATGGACAAGGTCGGTAAGGAAGGCGTTATCACCGTTGAAGAGAGCAACACCTTTGGTCTTGAGCTCGAGCTCACCGAAGGAATGCGCTTTGACAAGGGCTACATCTCGCCTTACTTCGTCACCGACGCTGAGCGCATGGAAGTAGTGCTCGAAGACGCCTACATCTTGATCGCGAACCAAAAGATCAGTGCAGTGAAAGACATCTTGCCGATTTTGGAAAAGGTCATGCAGTCCGGCAAGCCGCTGGTCATCTTGGCTGAGGACGTGGAGGGCGAGGCTTTGGCCACCCTGGTCGTCAACAAGATCCGTGGCACCTTCCGCTCGGTCTCTGTCAAGGCTCCTGGCTTTGGCGACCGTCGCAAGGCCATGTTGCAAGACATCGCGATACTGACCGGTGGCCAGGTCATTTCTGAAGAAGTCGGCCTTAAGCTCGACACCACCGAGTTGGACTTGTTGGGTCGCGCTCGCAAGGTCGTCGTGACCAAGGACGAGACCACCATCGTTGAAGGTTCGGGCGACGCCGAGCAGATCGCTGGTCGCGTGAACCAAATTCGTGCCGAGATTGAGAAGAGCGACAGCGACTACGACCGCGAGAAGCTGCAAGAGCGTTTGGCCAAGTTGGCTGGCGGTGTTGCAGTCATCAAGGCAGGCGCGGCAACTGAGGTTGAGCTCAAGGAGCGCAAGCACCGCATTGAAGATGCTGTGCGTAACGCCAAGGCCGCTGTTGAAGAAGGCATCGTCGCCGGTGGTGGAGTTGCTCTCCTGCAGGCGTCCAAGCTCGCATTCGAGAAGTTGGACTTGACCGGTGAAGAAGCCACGGGTGCTCGCATCGTGGAGATCGCTGTTGAAGCTCCGCTGAAGCAGATCGCCATCAACGCTGGCCTCGAAGGCGGCGTCGTGGTTGAGCGCGTGCGTAACTTGCCTGCAGGTCACGGCTTGGACGCCTCGACCGGCGAGTATGTCGACATGATCAAGGCGGGCATCATTGACCCAGCCAAGGTCACCCGCTCTGCCCTGCTCAACGCTGCATCGATTGCTTCGTTGTTCCTCACCACCGAGTGTGTTGTTGCCGAGAAGCCCGAAAGGGCTGGCGCTGCTGCACCTGGTGGCGACGAGATGGGTGGCATGGGCTTCTAGTCCACTCCCAGTTTGTGGTTAAGGGATTAGCCCGCGTGGCTGGTCCCTTAACTTTTGCCCTGACTTCGGCGAAACGAGACAATCAAGCATGACCATTCTGGTTGATCCACCGAAGTGGCCCGCCCACGCAATGTTGTGGGGGCACCTGGTCAGTGATGAGTCATTAGATGAGTTGCATGCCTTTGCGCAGGGTCTGGGAATTCCCGAACGTGGATTTGATCGCGATCACTATGACTTTCCCGAATCCAAACTAGACGATCTCGTCGCAGCTGGCGCCCAGTTGGTTTCTTCGCACGAATTAATGACCCGTTTGATTGCCTCGGGGCTGCGTGCCCGTAAGACTCGAAGTTAGCCTCATCCGCCAACATCACCGTTGGGCTCAACCGCTAGGAGCTGAAGTGGAATTCACGATCGTCGGTGCAGGTCAGGTTGGTCGTTCGCTGGCGTCTGCGTTAACAGCGCTGGGACACCAGGTCCTTATGGCTCGTCGCGCGCCCGAGACCGAAAACGAGGTCGCACTTTCGGGTAGTGCTCAGGGATGCGACGCGGTTATCCTTGCTACCCCGTTTGTGGCCACTGGCGAGATTGTTCCGCAACTGGGCATCAGTAAAGGGCAGCTGGTTATCGATGCAACCAACCCCTTTGGCCGTGCCTGGCCAGCTGGTTTTACTACCTCGGACTTTTCCAGCGGTGGTGAGTTTGTCCAGTCCTTGATTCCGCAAGCGCATGTGGTCAAGTGCTTCAACGTGATCGGCTATGAGCACATGGATCGCCCACAGTTTGCAGGCATTGCGCCCTTCATGCCGGTATGTGGCAATGATGCGGAAGCCAAGGGGAGCGTGCTTGCGTTGGCTTCCAGCATGGGATTTGATGCTCATGACATCGGGGATATCAGTAAGTCAGCACTGGTGGAAAACATGGGGCTGTTGTGGGGAGCGCTTCGGGACGTGAAGGGCAACCGAGAGTTTTCTTTTGGGCTGCTGAACGCCGGTCAGTGACTAATGAGGTCTTTGATTTCGGCGACTGCGGTGAGGAAGACCACGACTACCAGGACCAAAGCCACTTGCCGCTGGCGAGTCAGGGAATGAGCCAGGGCCGCAAGCCAAGTCACCACCCCGCAAAGGACGATGATTCCGAAGTCGGCTCCGTAGGTCACCGAATCCAGGGTTGGGGTGATCAGATCGGCAATGAGCTCACCGATCGAGGCAGAAAAGCCGACCAAGATCAGTGGCAGCACGATCGGAATGAACTTGAGGTAGGCGCCGAAGGGCACCGGATGCGGCGAGGACAGTCGGTGCGACAGGGCGAAAGCAAAGAAGAAGGCAACGGATAAGCCCAAGACTGCCTCCCAGACGACAGCCACCAAGCCTGCCGGCGTGGTCACCACCTTTTCGTAGCGGACACCAATGATCAGTGCCTCAATGGTGATGGCGCCGTACAGCAGGTGCTCGATGTTTCGAGTGGTGTGAGACCAATTCAAAACCTTCGAATACCACGTCGGGCGAGTTGTAGAAATAGACATCTACTCTGCTTTCGGACTCAACACATCATCGGCGTCGATGATGCGGTAGGCGTATCCCTGTTCGGCAAGAAATCTTTGGCGGTGTGCAGCGAACTCAGCATCAACGGTGTCGCGGGAAACCACTGTATAGAAACGAGCACCACGGCCATCCGCTTTAGGGCGCAAAATTCGGCCTAGTCGTTGGGCTTCTTCTTGCCGTGAGCCAAAGGATCCCGATACCTGAATCGCAACGTTGGCCTCAGGAAGGTCAATGGAGAAGTTAGCGACTTTAGAAACCACCAGGCAGGGCACTTCACCCGTCCGAAAGGCTTCATACAGACGCTCGCGCTCCTTGACCGGAGTCGAACCGTTAATGAGAGGCGCATTAAGAGTCTCGCTCAAGCTGTCGAGCTGGTCGAGGTATTGCCCGATCACCAAGATGTGATCGTTGGCGTGCTCTTGGACCAAAGCTTGGACGATCTTCTCCTTCATCTTGGTCGTGGCGGCAAGGCGGTAACGCTCTTCGCGCTCGGCTGTTGCATAGACGATGCGCTCATGTTCGGGCAAGGTGACGCGTACTTCTACACAGTCAGCCGGCGCAATGTAACCCTGGGCTTCGATGTCCTTCCAGGGTGCGTCATAGCGCTTGGGGCCGATGAGAGAAAAGACATCGCCTTCGCGACCATCTTCACGCACGAGCGTGGCCGTCAAACCCAGACGACGCTTGGACTGGATGTCGGCCGTGAAACGGAAGATAGGCGCGGGCAACAGGTGAACCTCGTCGTACATGATCAGGCCCCAGTCGTGCTCATCGAAAAGATCAAGGTGCGCGTACACGCCCTTCTTGCGGGTTGTCAGTACTTGATACGTAGCAATCGTGACCGGCTTGATTTCCTTTTTCGCGCCGGAGTACTCGCCGATCTCATCCTCGGTCAAGGTGGTGCGCTTAAGGAGTTCGCGTCGCCATTGGTGCGCCGACACGGTGTTGGTCACCAGGATCAAGGTGGTGGCCTTAGTCATGGCCATGGCAGCCGCACCCACGATGGTCTTGCCGGCACCACAGGGCAGCACAACTACTCCGCTTCCACCGCTAGCAAAATTCTCTGCCGCTTCGCGCTGGTAGGCGCGCAGTTCCCAATCATCTTGCACTAGCTCAATGGGGTGAGATTGGCCGTCAACGTATCCGGCGAGGTCTTCAGCCGGCCATCCCAATTTGAGCAGGATCTGCTTGATCTGGCCACGCTCGCTGGGGTGCACGACGACGGTGTCTTCATCAATGCGCTTGCCGATCAAGGGAATGATCTTCTTAGCGCGCAGGACTTCTTCAAGCACGGCGCGGTCGGTGGACTCAAGGACGAGGCCGTGGGCTGGGTGCTTGAGCAACTTCAAACGTCCGTAGCGGCCCATCGTGTCGGCGATATCAATGAGCAATGCGTGCGGAACCGAGTAGCGCGAGTACTTCAGCAAAGAGTCGATGACTTGCTCGGCGTCGTGGCCGGCAGCGCGAGCGTTCCACAATCCCAGTGGGGTGATGCGGTAGGTGTGGATGTGCTCAGGGGCGCGCTCGAGTTCGGCAAAGGGTGCAATTTCGTGACGGCACTCTTGCGACAAAGGGTGATCCACATCAAGCAACAAGGTCTTGTCGCTTTGCACAATGAGCGGTCCTTCGGTCATGCTCACACCTGCTCGGTAGTTGGAAGTGAACCAGGGTCAATGACTTCAACGCCAGCAATTCGACTGATGGTGAACGTGCGTACATCGCCGCCGCGATGGTCGTAGGCGGTTACCTGTCCGGCATTGACGCGCACTGGATCAATCATGTGTTCAACGGTTGACCCGTTGCTGCTGGCATATCCGATGCGCAAAGCCGCACCTTCGTCGATGGCGGCACGCAAAATGGAAACCGTCTTTGCCGGTGGAGTGCGAGGAGGTAGGGGCCGACTCGGCAAGACTTCTTCAGTATTTGTCCGGCCTTCCGTGTCTTCGCCGGATCGCAAAGCCTTGACGGCAGCGACCAATAGTCGTTCGTTGGGCCCGGCTTCATCGGGGAGTCGAACCATGGGCCGGTGAGCTGTTGGCTGGCGACCCGTTCCGCGAGTAATGACCACGCCACCATCGGGGCCTTCGGCTGTGGGCGTCAATCCCATGGCGTGCAATCGATCAATCACACTGGTGGGCGAAGCAGAAGACACCACCACGCTGGGCGCAATGCGTCGCAACATCAGTGACTGCGTCTCACTGGCAGCCATGACCGAATCCAGCAAGGCGTTGTCTTCGCAGCGGATGTAGCAGGCGGCATTGCCGATGCGCAATTGACCATGACGCTTGGCCAAGTCGGCGATGGCGTACTCGAGAGGCTGTGGGACGGGCGTGCGCGAGAGTTGGGTGATGAAGTCCAAGATGGTGGCCGCGTCTCGACCTTGATCAAACCCGCGACGCAAACTGTTTTCACTAAACCGGAAAACTGTTGCACCCCCTGTTGATTCGATGTCAGCGAGAAGGGAAAGTTCCTTAGCCAATTCAGGCAAGAGCGGGCCGGGGGCAACCGCGGTGAGGTCGGGTTGCAAGATCACATGGTCAACCGGTTGCGGAAGGCTAACGGTGAGTGCGGAAACCACTAAGTCTTCGTCGTTGGTTCCTGCTGGGTCAGCGATGAGCTGGACGCCATGCGGAGACAGCGCTCCAAGTCCGGTGACACCAAGTGTTGCCGCCTCATGAGTGGTCCACATGATGAAGGCGTGCTTTGACGGATCAACCCGGCGTGGGCGTCGCCAGTCCAGACGCGCGATCAACGTGGCGTCGCTGACGGAGGTGTGTTCAGCCAGGCTTGCGAGCTCTTGCAATACGGCAAGGCGCAAGGAGATGCCGTAACTGCGCTCTAAGTCAGGAGACAGAGCAGCAAGTTTGTTGTCCTTGGAATCACGCGCTCCCACCAGGCCCGCAACGCGGTCGGTGAGTAGCCAAGCGCGAGCCAAGGTCACCCATCGAGTGGCGGTATCGCCTTGTTCCCACTCGTCAAAGTTGGTGGTGGTGGTGTAAATGGAGTCTGCAGCGCCATCGTTAGCAATCAATCCCGCGTTGTAAGCAGTTTCAACGAGCAGAGCCGCTGTGGTCGGGTCAACATCGAGCTCATCGGCAGTGCGAGCCAGGTCTCGCCCGCTCAACCCACCGGTGCGTAGTCCGTTGGGGGGCTGGGTCGTCCAGAGTCGACACAGCGCCTCAACTAAGCGCACGCTCTCCAACGCATTTTGCGCAGCGGAGGTGGCTACTTGCTGTGGGGCGCGAACGACGGCATCAGCGGGATCAGCGAGTTCGGGTTGGGCTAGTGCGGCGTTGATGAACTCCTCGGATTGAGCCAGCAAGATGTCGCGACATCCACGCACCATGGCGATGTAGGCGGGCAGTCCCCACGTCAATCCGAGTTCGTGCAACTGGTCAAGAGTGCGCTTAATGCGATCGGGGTCTACGCGTGGTTCCCGTTCGGTGATCGCGGCGATCACGTCGTCGGTGACGATGGGGTCATCGTGTTGGGCGGCAACGCAAGCAACAGCGAGTGAAAAAGCATCGAAGTGATCTAAGGCTCGCGCCATGGATGGTGCTCCGGTAGCCCGCGCAGCAAGTGCGCGTAAATCAGCCGGGACTGGATTGACCAAGTCTGGGCGCAGCCGCAGTAATTGGGCGAGGGCCTGATCATCACGACGGCGCAGATCGTCAGCCAGGCTGCGCGGGCGTCCCTGCGTGGGTTCTGGCGAAATCGTCTCGGGCGGCGTGGGCTTGGACATCCGCACTATCTTACTCGCCCCGCTCATGTCCGGCCTCGGGTCGGTCTGGGCTATCCTGTGAGTCCGCAATAAACAGATCAGGGGTGTGACGTGCCAACCGGCAAGGTCAAGTGGTACGACCAAGAAAAAGGCTTCGGCTTCATCGCGAATGATGAAGGCGGCGACGTCTTCTTGCATGAGTCTGCCCTGCCCGCTGGCGTCACGACGATCAAGCCCGGCACCAAGTTGGAATTTGGTGTGGCCGAAGGTCGACGCGGCGAACAAGCCTTGTCGGTTCGACTCCTTGAACCTTTGCCATCTGTTTCAACAGGATCACGTAAAGATCCTGATGACCTTGCCGCCATCTTGGAAGACTTGATCAAGTTGCTTGACGGTTTGGGCAATGACTTGCGTCACGGTCGTCGACCCACGCCAGCACAGTCCGGCAAAATTGCCACCCTGCTTCGCGGCGTTGCTGACGACCTGGACTAGTCAGCTAGTAGCGCATCAAACGCTGCAAGGCCTTCGGGACCCAGTCCTGCGCTGAAATGATTTACGTACAACGCGATGTGTGCTCGCTGAACATCCGCATCCATGTCATCTGCATGTTCGGCGACGTAGTCACGAGATGCGTCGGGGTGTTCCCATGCGTAGTTCACCGAATCAGCACACCACTGGGCCAAAGCATCAATTCCGTGCTCTGCCACCACATCATCACGAGCCACGATGGCTCCCAGCGGGATGGGAAGCCCGGTTTGCTCCTCCCACCACTGTCCAAGGTCAACCATTTGATGCAAGCCAAAGCGCTCAAAGGTAAATCGAGCCTCGTGGATCACCAATCCGGCATCGAAGTCACCGTTGACGACCGCGGGCATGATCTCGCTAAACAAAACCTCGGTCACCTCACCAAATCCGGATGAAAGGTTCTGTTCTGCCCACTTGCGGGTGAGGCGGTATGCCGTCGAATGATGCGAAGGAATGGCTAACGATGCTCCCGCAAGGTCGGCTGCCGAAGTTTTATCGCTGGCCGACAGCAAGAGCGGCCCGCAGTCATGTCCGACTGCGCCACCGGCGGGAACCAGGTGGTAGCCCGCCTCGATCGCCAGTGGCAAAGCGGCAGAGGAGATTTTGAGGAGATCAAAACTGCGCTCGCTCACCCATTTACTCGTTAAGTGAATATCAGCGAAGGTCACCTGAAGTTTTGGTGCCTGCGGTAACAAGCCATGTGTCCACGCGTGGAAGATAAACGTGTCGTTGGGACACGGCGAGTGCGCGATTGTCAGTGGTTGCGTGCTCATTGCACGAGTCGATCTGAATCGGGTGAGTACAAGAGCGTGTAGATCGCATCGCTGAGTGCATCAAAAGCTTCATCGATGGACCACGAACCGATATCCCGCACTCCTACTGGGTTAGAAATAGTGCGCAGTTCCAAGAACGGTTTGCCATGAGCCTGTGCTGCGACGGCAACGCCGTGCCCCTCCATGGCTTCAGCTAATGCCGTGGGGTGGGTGCGAACAAAATTATCAATGCGTTTCTCATTCGCGGTGATCGTGCTCACCGTCAAGATCATTCCCACGCTCGCATCGGTCAGAGCCGCTGCACGACGCACCAGTGCTGGATCACAAGCGATGTCACCACCGTCGTAACCCATGGCTGAAAGCGGAATGAGTGTTCCAGGAGAGCCTGATTCCTCAGCCCCCAAGTCAGCGGCCACGATCTGATCAGCAATCACTACATGGCCCACGCCGATACGGGGTGCAAAGCCACCCGCAATGCCGGCGTTGATGACCAGGTCAATGGATGGGTCAAGCGCCAGCGCTGTGGCAGTGGCGCTGGCCGCTGCTGCTTCTCCGATGCCAGCAGCCATGGCGGTGAAGTGGACGCTGGCATGCCGGCTATCGCTGGTGACGCAATGGGGATAGGGCCCGATCGCTACTTTCTTTGTCGGTCCCAGGCGCCGCACACTGGCACGGGCTTCCTCA
Organism: Actinomycetes bacterium; assembly: GCA_037130835.1. Lineage (GTDB taxonomy): Bacteria > Actinomycetota > Actinomycetes > UBA12327 > UBA12327 > AcAMD-2. The sequence continues at coordinate 315 of JBAXSF010000054.1, read as the reverse complement.
GCCACGGCACAGATCAGGAGTACTCGCACATCCCTAACCTAGAGCCATCCCGCTCCGGCCTGCCCCACGGGCAGGCAGATACCGTAGGGGCGTGAGATCAACCCAAGCCCAGCCCAAAGCCGACTCAGCGTGCACTAACGCCAAAGCGGTCAAACTTGCGGTGCTGGCGGCTCAAGGTGTCGAAGGCGCCGATCGTGTGGGTGCGCATGACGGGTATTTCGTTGATTCCGAACATGTCGTCACGCACTACTTTGCTTGCTTGAATTTCGCTTACAAGGGATGGCGTTGGGCAGTCACGCTCTCGCACGTTCCTGG
>JBAXSF010000053.1:0-8800 GCA_037130835.1 Actinomycetes bacterium | reverse complement strand
ATCGCCACGAAGTACCGCACGCCGGTGTTCTTGCTGTCCGATGGCTACCTGGCCAACGGTTCCGAGCCGTGGTCGCTTCCCAACGTAGAAGACCTGCCTGATTTGCACGTGGACTTTGCCACCGGGCCTAATCACACGTTGGCCGATGGCACAGAGGTTTTCTGGCCGTTCAAGCGCGATCCCGAGACCTTGGCTCGCCCCTGGGCGATCCCTGGAACCGCCGGGCTCGAACACCGCATCGGCGGCATCGAAAAGGCCGACGGCAGTGGAAACATTTCTTATGATCCGGCCAACCACGACTTCATGGTGCGCACTCGACAGGCCAAGGTTGATGGCATCGCCAACGACATTGATCCCCTCGAAGTCGATGACCCCACGGGAGACGCAGACGTGTTGGTCTTGGGCTGGGGTTCGACCTACGGCCCCATCGGTGCCGGCTGCCGCCGGGTCCGCGAATCAGGTCTCAAGGTGGCTCAAGCACACTTCCGCCACGTCAATCCGTTCCCGGCTAACACCGAGGAAGTATTGAAGCGTTACAAGAAGGTCTTGATTCCGGAAATGAACCTTGGACAGCTCGTCATGCTGGTTCGCTCGAAGTACCTTGTTGATGCCATCTCCTACAACCAAGTGCGCGGGTTGCCCTTCAAGGCTGAAGAGCTCGCCGGCGTTATTGAGGACGTGATTAAGAGTGTCTGAAACTAGTCAATTCCCGTCATTGACATTGGTGCCTAGCGCCGACGGACCCCAAAGTGCCAAGGAATTCAAGTCAGACCAGGAAGTGCGTTGGTGTCCCGGTTGTGGTGACTACGCAATTTTGGCTGCGGTACAAGGCTTTATGCCCGAACTGGGATTGAAGCGCGAAAACATCGTTTGGGTTTCCGGCATCGGCTGCTCGTCGCGCTTCCCGTACTACATGAACACCTTCGGTTTGCACACCATCCACGGTCGCGCACCAGCAATCGCCACGGGACTGTCCACCAGCCGCGCGGACTTGTCGGTCTGGGTCGTGACCGGCGACGGTGATGCACTGTCGATCGGTGGTAACCACTTGATCCATGCAATGCGCCGCAACGTGAACCTGAAGATCTTGTTGTTCAACAACCGCATCTATGGTTTGACCAAGGGTCAGTACTCCCCCACTTCCGAGCAGGGCAAGATCACCAAGTCCACGCCGATGGGTTCGTTGGACTACCCCTTCAATCCGGTGTCATTGGCCCTCGGTGCTGAAGCGACCTTCGTGGGGCGCACCATGGACTCCGACCGCCAGCACCTCACGTCGGTTCTGCGTGCGGCTGCTGAACATGACGGCACCGCCTTGGTCGAGATTTACCAGAACTGCCCGATCTTTAACGACGGCGCGTTTGATGCACTCAAGGACGGCGACGAGAAGGAACAACACATCATCCGCCTCGAGCACGGTCAGCCCATTACCTTTGGTCGCGAGCGCGAAAATGGTGTGATTCGGGCGGCAGATGGCTCAATCCAGGTTGCATCTGTTGCCGAGGTTGGCCTAGACAACGTCCTAGTTCATGATGCACATGCGGCTGACCCGAGCTTGGCTTTCGCCTTGTCCCGGCTGTCAAATCCGGACAACTTGGATCAAACCCCGATGGGAATCTTCCGTTCCATCGAGCGTCCGACCTATGACACGCTTTTGCGTGACCAGGTAGCCAAGTCCAAGGCATCCGGCAAGGCGGATTTGGCTGCACTCATCGCCGGTAACGACACCTGGACGATCAACTGAATTCATACCGCAAGGGCGTAATTGCTGCCTTAGCCGCTTACGCGCTGTGGGGTTTTTTTCCGTTGTACTTCGCCCTCCTCAAGGGTGTCAATGTCTTTGAAGTATCAGCGAGCCGAATCGTGTGGTCGCTGATTCTGGTAGTCATCGTGTTGACGATCCTGCGGCAGTGGTCAGCATTTAAGGCCACCCTGACCACTCGCACCGCTGTGGTTGCGTGTGCGCTCGGCGGCCTGATCTTGTTCATCAACTGGACTGTTTACGCCTACGCCGTATCCAACGAAGCGGTCATTGAAGGTGCACTGGGCTACTACATCAACCCGCTGGTCACGGTCTTCCTAGCCGTCGTGCTGTTACGCGAACGGCTTACCCCATTGCAGTGGGTTGCGCTCGCCGTAGCTGGACTGGCAGTGGTGATCTTGACCGTCGGATACGGGCGCATTCCATGGATTGCCCTGGTGCTGGGTGTGACCTTTGCCTTCTATGGGCTGACCAAGAAGCTCGGAAAGGCCCCGCCCCTCGAAGCAGTGGGGATCGAGACCGGAGTGATGTTCATTCCCGCGCTGATCATGCTGGGCGTACTAGCCCAACGTCAGCAACTCACCACAACCCAACAAGGTCTGGGCACATCCTTGTTACTGATGGGCCTCGGCATTTTGACGGTGATTCCACTCTTGCTCTTCGGCTATGCAACACCCAAGGTGCCACTGTCGCTCATGGGACTCATGCAATACACCAACCCGACTATCCAATTCATCCTTGGTTTGGTCGTCTTTCATGAAGCCCTGTCACCGACACGCTTAGTCGGATTCGCTCTGGTGTGGATAGCCCTAACCATTCTTGCCGTTGATGGCCTAAGGCTAGCTCGACGCGTTCGCGCTGATACGAACTAGACCGACCGGCTAACCACCACATCGGTCAACGCCGCTAGTGCATCTTTGGCAGCACAATCTGGCAAGGGAACGAGCAGGTCGCGAGCGGAAACGGCACAGCGGCTGAGCTCAGCACGAGCCAGGTTCATACCCTCGTGCCGGCGCAGCATCACCAACGCTTGTTCCACGCGTTGATCAACTTCGGCCGCCGAAACCTGTGCCAAATCTGGACCAATCAACCGCCCGATTTCACGAGCATCCGCATCATCGACGGCTAAGGCTTGCAGTACGGGCAATGTCAGAACACCTTCGCGCAGGTCCGTGCCCGGAGTCTTCCCTGATTCGCTGGATTCGCTGGACACATCCAAAACATCGTCGCTGAGTTGAAAAGCAATTCCGATAGAGGCACCAAAGGCGCGCATTGTTTCTTGGATCGGGACAGGAGCGCCACTAAACATGGCGCCAAACAGTCCACTCGTCGCGATGAGCGAACCGGTCTTCTCCGCAACGACTTCTAGGTAATGGTGGATCGGGTCTTCGCCCTCGCGCGGGCCGATCGTTTCTCGAATCTGGCCGCTGACGAGTTCCTCAAAGGTCAGAGCTTGAATGCGTACCGCCTCTGGTCCTAGATCAGCCAAGATTTGTGAGGCCCGCGCGAACAAGAAATCCCCCGTAAGGATCGCCACGCTGTTATCCCAACGACTGTTGGCTGAGGCTGCACCTCGACGCAACGGTGCTTCATCCATCACGTCGTCGTGATAAAGAGTCGCGAGGTGCGTTATCTCCACTACCGCTGCGGCATCAATGATTTCAGCGCGATGGGGATCCCCAAATTGTGCACCCAAGAGCGTGAGGAGCGGCCGAAAGCGCTTACCCCCAGCCTCAACGAGGTAACTCGCTGCTTCGGCAACAAAGGAATCTTGGCTCTTGACCGCCTCGCGCAGTCGCACCTCCACCCGGTCCAGCCCGCTGCGCAGGTCCGCCGCTAGCGCACCGTCAAGTGATTCCAGACCAAAGGGGGTGATCATTGACTCGCCCCTACCGGATAAACAAAGACGCTCGATCAGCGACTTCGAGTCCGATTTGAGGAAGTACACCCAACACGATCGTCACGCCAGCACACACGGCGAGTGAGATCGCTGTAGCCAGCGAGGGGATCGCCACCGTGGTGTTGTCGTCTTGCGGGTCGGTAAAGAACATCAAGACGATGACGCGAACGTAGAAGAATCCCGCAATCGCACTGGCAATGACACCGACGATTACTAGCCAACTCGCGCCGGAGGCAGCCGCGGCAGAGAACACCGCGAACTTTGCGGGGAATCCTGCGGTTAACGGAATACCAGCCATGGACAAAAGGAACAGGGAGAACAAGGCTGCTACTCCAGGGGAGCGCTTACCCAAGCCGGCCCAGGCAGACAAGTCAGATGCTTCACCCGCACCATCGCGAACTAACGTGACAATCCCAAATGCACCGATGGTGGCAAAGCCATACGCCACCAGGTAGAACAAGATGGCACTGACACCCTTTTGCGACAGCGCAACCACACCAGTAAGTAAGAAGCCGGCATGTGCAATCGAGGAATACGCCAACATCCGCTTCATCTCACGCTGAGTCAGCGCGAAGATCACGCCAACCAACATCGTCAAAGCTGAAATCACCGAGATCAACGGCAGCCACTGTTCGCGAACCGGGCCGAAGGCAACGTAGAAGATGCGTACCAGCGCACCGAAGGCTGCAACCTTGGTGGTGGCTGCCATGAAAGCGGTGATCACGGTGGGGGCACCCTGATAGACGTCTGGGGTCCATTCGTGGAACGGCGCTGCGCCGATCTTGAACAGCAAGCCCACGGAGATCAGGCCAATGCCCACCAGAAGCAGTCCTTCAGATGCGGACTGGCTCGAGGTCGCAGCAGCAATCTCGCTAAAGCGCAACGAGTTCGCGTAGCCATAGATCATGGCTGAACCGAAGAGGAAGAAGGCCGAGGAGTAAGCCCCCAACAAGAAGTACTTCAATGCTGCTTCTTGCGACAGGAGGCGACGGCGACGGGCCATGCCAGCCAACAGGTATAGCGGGAGAGACAAGACTTCCAAGGCCACAAACATCATCAGCAAGTCATTGGCTGCTGGGAAAAGCAACATGCCGCTGACCGAGAACAACGCCAAGGGGTACACCTCGGTTTGCTGCACCAACTTTTCGGTCAGTGATTGTTCTTCCGCACTACCAGGAATAGCGGAAACGCGAGGCGCAAAAGCATCGCGACCTGGGTCGATCTTGCGGTCGGTAAAGAGCAAGAAGGCGACAAAGGACAAGACCAGGATCAAACCTTGCAGGAAACGCGCTGGGCCGTCCCAGGCAATTGCGCCCTCAGCGATGACGCCATCGGTGTTGCCAGCAAAAAAGAGCGCGGCCAAGGCAATCAGCAGCCCACCAAAGGTGACCACCAGTTGTGCGCGGAACCGAGCAGTGCGCGGCAAGAAGGCCTCGACCAGGACACCCAGCAAGGCGGCGGCCAGCACGATCAGGACTGGTGCAAGGTTTTGGTACTCAAGCTGCGGGACCGGGAACAGTCCCTGCGTTGCTGCGGGCAGACCCATCATGGCGTGGTCTCCTTAGTCGATGCAGCAGGCTTGAGCGCTGTTGGTTCTGGGTTAACTGCGCCGATTCGGTCAAGAGTTGATTGCACCGCAGGCTCGATGACGCGCGTGACTGCTTGGGGGTACACGCCCAGGGCGATCATGACAGCGACGATGGGAACAAAGACCCAGACTTCGCGACCGCGCAGATCGCCAAACTTCTCGGTCACCACACCACGAGGTTCACCCGTAGCCACCCGCTGGTACAGCCACAAGATGTAGACCGCCGACAGCACGATCGCGACAGTGGCGACGATGGCCAGCACGGGATAGCGCAGGAATGAACCCACCAGGACGAGGAACTCGCCAGGGAAGCTCGCCATACCTGGCAGAGCCAACCCAGAAAGTCCGGCTATCAATACAAAGCCAGCCAGCAGCGGAGCGACCTTGAACACGCCGCCGTAGTCCGCGATGTTGCGCGACTTGCCGCGGGCCATCATCACGCCAGCGATGAGGAACAGCGCCGCAGTGCTGAATCCGTGCGCCGCCATGTAGAACACTGAACCGGTTTGGCCTTGGGTGGTGAAAGCAAAGATTCCGATGATGATGAAACCAAAGTGCGAAACAGATGTGTACGAGATCAAGCGCATGATGTCGGTTTGGCCAATCGCCACGAGCGCTCCATAAACGATGGAGACGACCGCCAGGATGCAAATGGTGAAAGCGAAGGTGCGCGAAGCATCCGGGAACAACTGCAGGCAATAACGGATCATGCCGAAGGTGCCGACCTTGTCCATTAAGGCGACCAACAGCACGGCAGTGCCAGGAGTGGCCTCAGAAGCCGCATCGGGCAACCAGGTGTGCAGTGGCCATAGGGGTGCCTTGATGGCAAAGGCCAAGAAGAATCCCAAGAAGAGCCAGTTTTGCAATCCGGTGTTGATCTGCAGCGAGCTCAACGTTTGGAAGTCGAAGGTTCCGTTGCCCAAGAGGGTTTGGCTCGCCACGTACAACCCGATCAGGGCCGCGAGCATGATCAATCCACCGAAGAGGCTGTAGAGCAAGAACTTCATCGCCGCGTAGGAACGTTGGGCCCCACCAAAGCGACCGATCAACAGATACGCGGGGATCAGCATCGCCTCGAAGAGCAGGTAGAACAAGAACACGTCCAGCGCCGAAAAGACCCAAATGATCATGGACTGCAAAACGAGCATGAGTCCGAAGTAAGTCTTGATTGATCCAGGTGGCTCAATATCGCGCCAGGAGGCAATCAGGACAACCGGCACCAAACACGCTGCCAGGGCGACAAGAACTAATCCGATTCCGTCCACGCCCAGCGTGAAGCTCACGCCAAAGGCAGGGATCCAGCTATACGTGGTGACGAACTGGAACTTGTCGGGTCCACCGATCTGGAATTGGGTGGCCATCGCAATGACTACGGCCAACGTGACCAAGGATGTGCCAAGAGCAATCCCGCGAACCCACGACCTACGTGGGACAACGGCAATCAGCGCGGTTCCCACCAGCGGAACCAAGCCAGCAATGAGCAACCAGGGAACGTTATTCATGTCAGCGCCCCACAATCGCAAGGAGGACCAGGACTAAGAGCGCACCCGAGAGCATCACCAGCGAGTAAGAACGGGTATAGCCCGTTTGGATTCGACGAGCCCGCGCTGACAGCCCACCCAGGGATGCGGCGACACCGTTAACGGCACCATCAATGACCTTGTTATCCACCCACACCAGCGAGCGCGTCAGCCACTGACCAGGACGCATGAAGATGGCTTCGTTAAAAGCATCGCCAAACAAGTCTTTACGCGCTGCCACGACCAAGAAGGACACCTTCTCAGGAGCAACCTGCGGCACATCGCGGCGCAAGTAGAGCAAGATCGCAGCGACAATTCCCACCGCGACAGCTGCCAGCGAAATTCCGGTCATCACTGCGGGAGCCAACGAGCCTGCTGGCTCAACGAACCCGGTCACCGGCTCCAGCCATTTCTCCAACGTGTTGTTACGCATCAACAAGTAGCCCGAAGCCACCGAGCCAACGGCGAGAACCAACATCGGCACCGTCATTGACCATGGCGATTCGTGCGGGTGGACATCCTCAGTCCAGCGCTTCTTGCCGATGAAGGTCATAAAGAAGATGCGGCTCATGTAAAAGGCCGTCAGCCCAGCACCGATAACCGCAAGCCCACCAATGATGGGGTTGCGCGCCATGGCTGACTCAATGATCAAGTCCTTGGTGAAGTATCCAGCCAACGGTGGAATACCGATGATGGCCAAGTAGCCCAGACCAAAGGTCGCGGTCGTGATAGCCATGACTGAACGCAGCCCACCGAACCGGCGCATGTTGACTTGATCGTTCATGCCGTGCATGACCGAACCGGCACCAAGGAACAGCCCAGCTTTAAAGAATCCGTGAGCCAACAGGAAGGCAATCGCAAAGACGTAGCCGGTGGGACCAAGTCCGACGGCCAGCATCATGTAACCGATAGCGCTCATGGTTGAGCCGGCCAAGGCCTTCTTGATGTCGTCTTTGGCGCTGGCGATGATGCCTCCCACGAGCAACGTGATCAAACCAACAATGATCACTGCCATCTGCGCGGTGGGGGCAAGGTCAAAGATCGGGTTCGAGCGAGCAATCAGGTACACACCCGCGGTCACCATCGTTGCGGCGTGAATCAATGCCGATACCGGGGTAGGACCTTCCATCGCATCCAACAACCACGACTGCAGCGGGAATTGAGCAGACTTTCCACACGCTGCCAACAAGAGCATGAAGCCGATGCCATTCACTATCGCCGAACTTGCGCCGGGAGCTGCTGCGAACACGCCTTGGAATGTCACTGTTCCAAAAGCTGCGAACATGAGCATGATCGCCACAGACATTCCGATGTCGCCGACGCGGTTAACCACGAACGCCTTCTTAGCGGCTGGACCGGCTGTATCGCGAGTTTGGTAATAACCAATCAACAGGTAAGAGGCTAACCCGACGCCTTCCCAGCCGACGTAGAGCAGGGCGTAACTGTCGGCGAGCACCAGCAACAACATGGCCGCGACGAAGAGGTTGAGGTACCCAAAGAAACGACGACGTCCATCATCGCCCTTCATGTAGCCCACGGCGTAGATATGAATCAGTAAGCCAACGCCGGTGATCAAGAGAACGAAGGCCATGGAGAGTTGGTCAAGCTGGAATGCGACATCAACCTTGAACCGGCCTAAATCAAGCCAGGTGAAAAGGAACTGGCGAACAGCACGGTCCTCAGATGGCTTGGATAGCAAGTTCAGCCACAGGGCCACAGCAACACCGAACGAGCCAGCGATCGTGGCCACACCCAGCAGGTGACCCCACTTGTTGGTCACGCGCCCGGTGCCCAGCAAGATCAAAGCTCCGGCTAGTGGCAAAGCGATGAGCAGCCAAGTCAAGGACGTAGTACCGCTCGCAGCGGTTATGGTCTCCATCAACTTAGGACCTCAACAAGTTAGCTTCGTCGATCGACGCCGATCGACGAGTAGCAAATATAGACATGATGATGGCAAGTCCAATAACCACCTCAGCGGCAGCAACGACCATCACGAAGAAGGCCACCACCTGCCCGTCGAGGGTGCCATT
>JBAXSF010000052.1:0-9059 GCA_037130835.1 Actinomycetes bacterium | reverse complement strand
AACATTCCAGAACCTGGCATCCCTGAGTCATTCAAGGTGTTGGTCAAGGAAATGCAGTCGCTCGCGCTCAACGTCGAGGTGTTGTCCAGCGACGGACAGTCCATCGAGATGCGTGACACAGACGACGACGTCTTCCGTGCAGCCGAAGAACTCGGCATTGACCTTTCCCGTCGCGAGCCCAGCAGCGTCGAGGAGGTGTAAGGCCGGCCCCGCCATCGCCTTACACCCCCAAAGACAAAAGAAAGAAGGATCCACGTGCTTGACGTCAACTTCTTCGACGAGCTGCGCATCGGCCTAGCTACTGCCGATGACATCCGCTTGTGGTCCCATGGCGAAGTTAAGAAGCCTGAGACCATCAACTACCGCACCCTCAAGCCTGAGAAGGACGGCTTGTTCTGCGAGAAGATCTTCGGACCTACTCGCGACTGGGAGTGCTACTGCGGTAAGTACAAGCGGGTGCGCTTCAAGGGCATCATCTGTGAGCGTTGCGGTGTTGAAGTCACCCGCGCCAAGGTTCGTCGTGAGCGCATGGGCCACATCGAACTTGCCGCTCCAGTAACTCACATCTGGTACTTCAAGGGTGTTCCTTCGCGTTTGGGTTACCTCCTCGACCTTGCTCCTAAGGACTTGGAAAAGGTCATCTATTTCGCGGCCTACATGATCACCAGCGTGGACGAAGACGCTCGTCACGAAGATCTTCCTAACCATGAGAAGAAGATCGCGCTCGAGAAGGAAAAGATCGCCAAGCAGCGCGATGTCGATATCAACGAGCGGGCCAAGAAGCTCGAATCCGACCTTGCTGAGTTGGAAGCCGAAGGCGCTAAGGCCGACGTTCGCCGCAAGGTGCGTGAAGGTGCTGAGCGCGAGATGACTGCGGTTCGCCGTCGTGCCGACAATGAGATTGACCGCATTGATCGCGTTTTTGACCGCTTCAAGACCTTGAAGGTTCAAGACCTTGAAGGCGACGAAATGTTGTATCGCGAAATGCGCGATCGCTTTGGTCGTTACTTCGAAGGTGGCATGGGTGCTGCTGCCATTCAGCGTCGCCTCGAAACCTTTGACCTCGAAGCTGAATCTGAGAAGCTCCGCGACATCGTGCATAACGGCAAGGGACAAAAGAAGACCCGGGCGCTCAAGCGCCTCAAGGTTGTTACCGCCTTCTTGACCACGACCAACAGCCCTGCAGGCATGGTCTTGGACTGCGTTCCTGTCATCCCGCCAGACCTGCGTCCGATGGTGCAACTTGATGGTGGACGTTTTGCCACCTCTGACCTCAACGACCTCTACCGTCGTGTGATCAACCGCAACAACCGTTTGAAGCGTCTGCTTGACCTCGGTGCCCCCGAGATCATCGTGAACAACGAAAAGCGCATGCTGCAAGAAGCGGTTGACGCATTGTTCGACAACGGTCGTCGTGGCCGTCCGGTCACTGGACCTGGCAACCGCCCGCTGAAGTCGCTCTCTGACATGCTCAAGGGCAAGCAGGGTCGGTTCCGTCAGAACTTACTCGGAAAGCGCGTGGACTACTCGGGCCGTTCGGTCATCGTGGTTGGTCCTCAGCTCAAGTTGCACCAGTGTGGTCTGCCTAAGCAGATGGCGTTGGAACTGTTCAAGCCGTTCGTGATGAAGCGCTTGGTTGACCTCAACCACGCCCAGAACATCAAGAGCGCCAAGCGCATGGTTGAGCGTGCACGTCCGGTCGTGTGGGACGTTCTCGAAGAGATCATCGCTGAGCACCCAGTGCTGTTGAACCGTGCACCTACGCTCCACCGCTTGGGAATTCAGGCATTCGAACCGCAGTTGGTTGAAGGTAAGGCCATTCAGATTCACCCCTTGGTCTGTACTGCGTTCAACGCCGACTTTGACGGCGACCAGATGGCGGTGCACCTTCCGTTGTCGGCTGAGGCTCAGGCCGAAGCGCGCATCTTGATGCTCTCAAGCAACAACATTTTGTCGCCGGCTAACGGTCGTCCGATTACCTCACCAACGCAGGACATGGTGCTGGGCATCTACTTCCTTACCGGTGAAAAGGAGAACGCTCCGGGTACCGGTCGTGCCTTCAGCACCGTGTCGGAAGCCGTCATGGCCTACGACCGCGGCGACCTTGACCTCCAAGCACGCGTGCACATCCGCTTTGATGACGCTGTTCCCGCCGTAGGGGCCACTGCTCCTGAGGGCTGGAAGCCTGGTCAGCCATTGCGCATCGAGACCACGCTTGGTCGCGCCTTGTTCAACGAAACCCTCCCGGCCGACTTCCCCTACTTCGATGGCGTGGTCGACAAGAAGAAGCTCGGCGCCATTGTCAACGAGCTCTGTGAGCGTTACGCCAAGTCACAGGTTGCTGCGACCCTGGATGCGCTCAAGAGCATCGGCTTCCACTGGGCTACCCGCTCGGGTGTCACCATTTCGATTGACGACGTGGTTGCTCCTACAGCCAAGGCCGGCATTTTGGAAGCGCACGAAGTCGAAGCCGACAAGGTCGAAAAGCAGTACTCCCGCGGTTTGATCAGTGACGATGAGCGCCGTCAGGAACTCATCGAAATCTGGACGCGTGCCACCAACGAAGTCTCGACCGCTATGGAAGAAAACTTCAAGCGTTCGGCCACCAACCCCGTGTGGATGATGGTCAACTCTGGTGCCCGCGGAAACATGATGCAGGTCCGTCAGATCGCCGGTATGCGTGGACTCGTGGCTAACCCCAAGGGCGAAATTATCCCGCGCCCGATTAAGGCCAACTTCCGCGAAGGCTTGTCGGTGCTCGAGTACTTCATCTCGACCCACGGTGCTCGCAAGGGTCTGGCTGACACCGCGTTGCGTACGGCCGACTCCGGTTACCTGACCCGTCGTTTGGTCGACGTTTCACAAGATGTGATCGTTCGCGAAGATGACTGTGGTTCAGAGCGCGGCCTGAAGTTGCCTATTGTTGAAGTTGGCAAGGATGGCGTCGTTCGCGAGATTGAGAACCTCGAATCCTCCGTCGTCGGTCGCTGGTTGGCCGAAGATGTCAAGGTCGAGCGCACCACGTTGGCCAAGGCCGGCGTTGACCTTTCCGCACCGTTGCTGGCCGAGTTGGTTGCCAAGGGTGTGACCGAGGTCCGTGCTCGCTCGGTGCTGACCTGTGAAGCCGAAATCGGTATCTGTGCGCGTTGCTACGGCCGTTCGTTGGCCACCGGCAAGTTGGTGGACGTGGGAGAAGCCGTCGGCATCATCGCCGCTCAGTCCATTGGTGAACCCGGTACTCAGCTGACGATGCGTACCTTCCACACCGGTGGTGTGGCTGGTGATGACATCACGCACGGTCTGCCTCGTGTGGTGGAGCTGTTTGAAGCCCGTACCCCGCGTGGTGTGGCACCCATCAGCGAAGTCGCTGGACGAGTGCGAATCGAAGAACTCGAGCGTACCCGCAAGATCACGATCGTTCCTGATGATGGATCAGAAGAGATCGAGCACATCACCTCGCGTCGTGCCCGCCTCTTGGTCGCCGATGGCGCTCACGTGGATGTTGGTGAACTGCTTATCCTTGGTGCCAAGGACCCCAAGCAGGTTTTGCGTATTCAAGGTATGCGTGAAGTTCAACTCCACTTGGCTGCTGAAGTGCAAGAGGTGTACCGCTCACAGGGTGTATCGATTCACGACAAGCACATTGAAGTCATCGTGCGTCAAATGCTGCGTCGCATCACGATCATCGAAGGTGGAAGCACGGAGTACCTGCCTGGTGAACTCGTTGAGCGCGCTGCCTTTGAGCGTGTCAACCGTGCCGTGGTTGCTGACGGCGGAACTCCCGCCTCGGGTCGTCCCGAGCTCATGGGTATCACCAAGGCATCACTGGCCACCGAATCATGGTTGTCAGCGGCTTCCTTCCAGGAAACCACTCGCGTGCTCACCGACGCGGCGATCAACGCCAAGTCTGACCCGCTGGTTGGTCTGAAGGAAAACGTGATCTTGGGCAAGCTGATCCCGGCTGGCACTGGCTTGCAGCGTTACCGCGATGTGAAGGTCGAGCCAACTGAGGAAGCCAAGAATGCGGTTTACTCAGTGATGCAGAACTTCGCTGATTACGACTACTCGAACTTCGGTCGCGGATCAGGTGAAGCTGTACCGCTGGATGAGTTTCAGTTTCCGCGGTAGTAACTAAGCGTTAATCATGATGTGGCGCGTGGTGGTGCCTTCGGCAACTACCACGCGCTCCGTCATGTCTGGGCTAAACAGTCCGTGATCAATCACGCCAGGAGTGGCCGATAGTCGCGCGGCCAAAGAAGCTGGGTCATCGAGCGACCCCAGCCAGTCGGCGATGACGCCGCCATCAGGACTGCGGGGCACATCGCGTAGGGACACCGTTCCCAGAGCCCGCACAGTAGCCGCCAAGCCGTAGTCCAAGAGTTCCAACGGCAATGGAGGGGTGAGCGCAGGCACGAGTTTGTCGCTGGAGACGATCACGATGAATCGGTCGGCCGCTGACGCCACACACTTTTCCCGTGTATGAGCTGCGCCGCCACCCTTGATGATCCAGCCAGCGGGATCAACTTGGTCAGCTCCATCGATGGCCATGTCCAGATGAGCGACCCCATCGAGGCCGGCGAAAGAAGAAACGTTGAGCCCCAGCTCTCGAGCGATCTTTTCGGTTTGGGGTGATGTGGAGACGCACTCCACATCAATGGCGCGATCAGCCAATGCTTGGAGCAAGAATGCGACCGTTGATCCGGTGCCTAATCCCAGTTTCATGCCGCTTTCGACGAGCTGGGCAGCCGCTATGGCAGCAGCCTGCTTTTCAATGTCGGATGGGTTCATCGGAGTCCTTGGCGCGAGTGGGCAGGTGACTTGATCGTACTGAGGCCTGCACCTAGATCCCCGACTCATCGGTAGCCTGTCGGACATGCGCCCCACTCAATCCCTGCAGAACGCCGGTCAAAGTATTTGGCTGGACAACATCACACGAGGAATGCTGGGCTCGGGTGAGCTGCAGCGCTACGTGGATGAGTTGTCAGTGACGGGGTTGACGTCCAACCCTTCAATTTTCCAAAAAGCCTTTACCGAAACTTCTGATTACCAGAGCGCCATTGCTGCTGCCGAAACGTCGTCGCCAGAAGAGCTGTTCATGCAGTTGGCCATTGAAGACCTGCAAGCCGCTGCCGATGTGTTCGCCGATGTGCACGCACGCACCGATGGTGTCGATGGATGGGTCTCGCTGGAAGTTTCGCCGTTGTTGGCCTATGACGCGCAGAGCACGATTGAGGCAGCAGTTGAGGTACACCAGCGGTTGGCTCGCCCCAATGTCTTCATCAAGATTCCCGGTACGCCACAAGGGCTTCCAGCGGTAGAGGAAGCAATTTATCGAGGCATCCCAGTCAACGTCACGTTGCTGTTTTCGCTGCAGCAGTACCTTGATTGCGTGGCTGCTTATCAACGCGGCATCACGCGCCGAATCGCTGCGGGTTTGGATGCTGACGTGGCATCAGTTGCTTCGGTGTTCATCTCAAGGTGGGATGCAGCGGTGGTTGGTCGAGTGCCAGCTGAGCTCACAGGAAAGTTAGCTTTGGCTGTAGGGGAGAGCGTTCACCACGCGTATGCCCGCATGCTCAATGACACGACGCAACAGGCCATCGCTACCTCTGGTGGCCGGCCACAGCGCCTGCTTTTTGCCAGCACATCCACCAAGGACCCTTCGGCATCGGACACCGTGTACGTCGAAGGGCTGATTGCTCCCAACACCATCAACACCATGCCCGATGCCACGCTCCAGGCCTTTGCCGATCACGGCCGAGTGGGGGACATCCTCGATGGATCAGGCGGCACCAGCCAGGCGACCTTGGCGGCCTTTGCTGAGCACGGGATTGACGTCCCGACGCTGGGAGTGGAGCTGCAGGAGCAGGGTGCCCAGGCCTTCGTTCAGGCGTGGCAAGACCTCATGGCTGTCCTCGACCCTGGGCAATAGACCCCCCGCCTCGGACCCCGTTAAGTGCACTCCGGTACAGTTCACCGCCGTGCCTGAGATGCCTCGGGACCGCTGATGTGAAAGTGCCCTTTTGAGGGTTTGGTCGCATCGGAATTGCAAGTCGGCAGCGACGTGGGCTTCCCCGCAACCCGCCTCTGATTCGCGATACCTCTCCTGTGTTCTGGATGAGTTGGTGTGCGTTCGCGCATTCCGACACACCCGACCGCGTGGGCCGGAGTGAACGAGGCAAAGCAAGCACACCGAACACCAAGTGCAGCACTTCACGAAAAGGACAACATCGGTGCCAACGATCCAACAGCTAGTCCGCAAGGGCCGGCAGGACAAGGTCTCAAAGACCAAAACACCCGCGCTTAAGGGCAGCCCTCAGCGTCGCGGTGTGTGCACCCGTGTCTATACGACGACTCCTAAGAAGCCGAACTCAGCGTTGCGCAAGGTCGCACGTGTGCGTTTGTCCAGTGGAGTTGAAGTCACTGCTTACATTCCTGGTGTTGGTCACAACTTGCAAGAACACTCCATCGTGTTGGTTCGTGGTGGTCGTGTGAAGGACCTTCCTGGTGTCCGCTACAAGGTTGTGCGCGGATCACTCGACACCCAAGGTGTGAAGAACCGTAAGCAAGCGCGTAGTCGCTACGGCGCGAAGAAGGAGAAGGGCTAATGCCACGTAAGGGTCCAGCTCCCAAGCGCCCCATCATCATTGACCCCGTATTCCAGTCAACACTGGTTACGCAGTTGGTCAACAAGATTTTGCTCGATGGCAAGAAGTCAACGGCTGAAGCCATTGTGTACGGCGCCCTTGAAGGCTGCCGCGAAAAGACCGGTACTGACCCGGTTGTGACGCTGAAGCGCGCCCTTGACAACGTCAAGCCCACCTTGGAAGTGCGTAGCCGTCGTGTCGGTGGCGCCACCTACCAGGTTCCGGTTGAAGTCAAGGCCGGCCGCAGCACCACCCTTGCCCTTCGTTGGTTGATCAGCTACTCACGCGCTCGTCGTGAGAAGACGATGACGGAGCGTTTGATGAACGAGATTCTTGATGCAAGCAATGGTCTTGGTGCCAGCGTTAAGAAGCGTGAAGACACTCACAAGATGGCTGAGTCCAACAAGGCCTTCGCCCACTACCGCTGGTAATCACCAACTTTTTCCACTAACCGTTCTACCGAAGGAGAGCACAGCGTGTCGACGTCAACCGCAATTGATCTCGCGATGGTTCGCAACATTGGAATCATGGCGCACATTGACGCGGGCAAGACCACGACCACTGAGCGCATCCTTTTCTACACCGGTATCAACTACAAGATCGGTGAAGTGCACGATGGCGCAGCCACCATGGACTGGATGGAGCAGGAACAAGAGCGCGGAATCACCATCACCTCCGCTGCTACAACCTGTCAGTGGGATGACCACGTCATTAACATCATTGACACCCCCGGCCACGTGGACTTCACGGTGGAAGTGGAGCGCTCGCTTCGCGTCCTCGACGGAGCCGTGGCCGTTTTTGATGGTGTAGCCGGCGTTGAGCCACAGTCCGAGACTGTGTGGCGTCAGGCTGACAAGTACGACGTTCCTCGGATTTGCTTCGTCAACAAGCTGGACCGCACCGGCGCGGAATTCCAGCGCTGCGTAGACATGATTGTCGAGCGCTTGAATGCCACCCCCTTGGTTTTGCAAGTTCCCATCGGAGCTGAAGGCGACTTCGTAGGGGTTGTGGACTTAGTCGGCATGAAGGCGTTGACCTGGCGTGGTGAAACCCAGCTTGGTGAAGATTATGCAGTCGAGGAAATCCCCGCGGACTTGGTTGATGAAGCAGCCCAAGGTCGCGAGCTCTTGATTGAGACCTTGGCCGATGCTGATGATCAGTTTGCTGAGCTCTTCCTCGAACTCGATGGTGCAGAGCCGGCTGAAGCCGATCTGATTGCCGCGATTCGTCGCGCAACCTTGGGCAACAAGCTCAACCCCGTTCTGTGCGGCACCGCGTTTAAGAACAAGGGTGTTCAGCCCATGCTCGACGCCGTGGTTCGCTACCTTCCTTCCCCTCTGGACATTGGCGCCGTTGAAGGTCACAAGGTCAACGACGAAGAAGTCATCATTGCGCGTAAGCCTGAAGAGTCTGAGCCATTTGCCGCTCTTGCCTTCAAGATCATGACCGACCCGCACTTGGGCAAGCTCACCTACCTGCGCATCTACTCCGGCGTTCTTGAATCCGGAACTCAGGTGCTCAACTCGGTGAAGGGCCGCAAAGAGCGCATCGGCAAGATTTATCAGATGCACGCCAACAAGCGTGAAGAAATCCCCAGCATGGGTGCCGGTCACATCGTGGCCGTTATGGGACTCAAGGACACCACCACTGGTGAAACCTTGTGCGACCCGAGCAACCCTGTTGTTCTCGAATCCATGACCTTCCCTGCCCCGGTTATTCACGTGGCGATCGAGCCCAAGACCAAGGGTGACCAAGAGAAGTTGGGTATGGCTATTCAGCGACTTGCTGAAGAAGACCCCACCTTCCAGGTGCGTACCGATGAAGAAACCGGTCAGACCATCATTGCCGGAATGGGCGAGCTTCACCTTGATGTCCTTGTTGACCGTATGCGTCGTGAGTTCAAGGTTGAAGCCAACGTTGGTAAGCCACAAGTGGCCTACCGCGAAACGATTCGTAAGGCCGTTGCCAAGGTCGAATACACGCATAAGAAGCAGACCGGTGGTTCAGGTCAGTACGCGCGCGTAATCATCGACATCGAGCCTGCCGGTGAAGTCGGTGGCTACGAATTCGTCAACGCCGTCACCGGTGGTCGCATCCCCCGTGAATACATCCCATCCGTTGACCAGGGTTGCCAAGAAGCCATGGAGTTCGGCGTGCTCGCCGGCTACCCCTTGGTGGACGTCAAGGTAACTTTGAAAGACGGCGCCTACCACGACGTTGACTCTTCGGAACTTGCCTTCAAGATCGCCGGATCCATGGCGTTCAAGGATGCAGCTCGTCGCGCAGACCCAGTAATCATGGAACCAGTGATGGCTGTCGAGGTGACTACCCCAGAGGACTTCATGGGCGAAGTCATTGGTGACCTCAACTCGCGTCGTGGACAAATTCAGGCGATGGATGAGCGGGCCGGCG
>JBAXSF010000051.1:0-9103 GCA_037130835.1 Actinomycetes bacterium | reverse complement strand
GGATTAGGAACACTCGAGGAGTTGCTCGAGATTTGGGTTGCCCGCACGTTAGGGATGCACGACAAGCCTGTCGTCGTTCTCGATCCTGATGGGCTCTTTGATCCGTTGCAGGCCCAGGTCCAAGCCTTTGTTGATCAAGGCTTCTTGCGTCAAAGCGCAGCTGATGTCTTGATCTGGACCCGTTCGGTGGATCAGGCGATCGAAGCCATTGAATTCGGTCTGGATCACCAAGCACATTTGTCACCGTCGGGCTACGAAGTCCTCGAGGACCAGCCCTAACTTTGTAGTCCAGGCGCACCAGTGCCCCGACCAAGCCTGTGGGGGACAGGTGCTTGATCGGGGCGCTGGCGTTAATCGAGATGCGCCTAAGGGTTAGGCCGTGGTGTCGCTTGCTGGGTTAGTGCTCGATGAGTTAGCTGCTCCTGGGCTTGCTGGCGGAGCATCTGGTCCGTCACCATCCAGCATTCCTGGGCCACCCATTCCAGGTCCGCGCTGACCGGGGCTACCTTGTCGATTGTCAGCCTTGTTCTGTTGGCGGGCCGCACGGTCCTTTTCGGCAGCAGCTAGTCCTTCCTTGGTGAAGGCACGGACTCGCTCAGCTGTTGCGGTGTCGGAAACGACGGTTCCCATCACCGTGACGGTGTCACCAACAGCAACCTTGTCGATTGTGGCCTGCTCCTTGTCGCGACGAACCTTGGTGTCGGAGTTGATGGTCCACTCACCGACGTAGTCATCGCTGCTCTTGAGCGTCAGAGAAGTCGCGCTCACTGCAGTGACGACACCGGTTTGTACGCGAACGTTCTTAACCGTGCCGGCAGGATCTTTAACCGTGACGTCACCGTGGAGAACGGGGCCGTTGGGTCCCATGCGACCGAAGACGCCACCAGGACCACCGCGACCATCACGAGGACCCTTGGCGGCATCCTGTGCAGGATCAGCCGGTGCAGTTGCACTAGGTGTTGATCCGGTAGACGAATCGGGAGTGGAGTTTGCAGCGAAAGCAAATCCGGTGAGCGCGGTCGCACCGATGGCGCCAGCAGCAACGAGCGTGACAGCTTTCGCACTGCTAAACAGTGTTGGCTTGTTCATGATTAACCACCTGAGGGGTTCGTTGGGTCGTGCTCTGATGACTAGATAGTGGCGCTCGCTTATTCGTAGTGTGTCAGGGAATTGTTTGGGGTGCGTAAAGCCTGAAATCAGCCTCAGGCAAGGCCTCGGCGGGCTACTGATGGAGGACGCGAGCCGGCGATGGAGGCCACCATGTCCAAGGTCTCGCGCGTCTGAGCCACGTTGTGCACCCGAAAGACGCGAGCCCCCAGCCATGCACTGACCGCCGTAGTGGCCAAAGTTCCTGTCAATCGCTCACCGACGGGGCGATCCAAGGTTTCGCCAACAAAGTCCTTGTTCGACAGTGAAACCAACACCGGCCATCCGGTCTGCACCATGTCGTTGAGCTGGGCGGTGGCTTGCAGGGAATGGCGAGTGTTCTTTGCAAAATCATGTCCGGGGTCGATCAATATGGAATCACGCGCGACTCCTAACCCTGCGGCCCGTTCGGCGAGCCCGACCGTGGTGTCGATGATGTCGCTCATGACGTCGTCGTAAGTGACGCGGTGTGGGCGAGTACGGGGTTGCTGACCGCCGGCATGCGTGCACACCAGTCCCACCTTGAATCGAGCAGCAACTTCCGCAAGTTGCGGATCAACCCCACCCCACGCGTCGTTGAGGATGTCGGCGCCTGCCTCACAGACCTTTTCGCCGACTTCATGACGCCAGGTGTCAACACTGATGATGATCGCATCGTGTTTCGCCCGTACTGCTTCAACAAAGTTGACCGTGCGTCGAATTTCCTCTTCCGCATCAACAAATTCACCAGGCCCGGCTTTGACTCCACCGATGTCAATGATGTCCGCCCCTTCATCAATCGCGCGGTCGACCGCGGCCATCGCCGTATCATCGCTGAAGGTGGCCCCACTGTCATAAAACGAATCGGGCGTGCGATTGACGATGGCCATGATGAGCAAGTCAGTGGACTCAAAAGTGGTGTTTCCCAGGGTCAGTGACACACACGGCTCCGAGTCTGTGAGTGGGTGGGCAATGGCACTACGCACTATTGTGAAGCATCAGCGTTGCACGTAGGAGGCGAAGTGGCTATTGCATTGGTTGTGCTGGCGATGGCGATCGTGGCGGCAGCAGCCGCATTCGGTGCCAGCACTCGCGGGCGGATGAGCTCGGCCGACCCTGATGTGCCTCCTGTCGCTCTTCCAGAGGATCGGTGGACGGTCGGCGCGGACTTAGATCGCACGCGTTTTGGGGTTGGGCTGCGCGGATATCGCATGGCGCAGGTAGACGAGGTCCTTGATCGGGTTTCGCGTGACCTGGTGCAGCGTGAGGATTACATGGACGATCTCGCGGCCGCATTAACGCGCGCTGGGATGGCTGTTCCAGAGCGTCCCGCGCCGATTGTCATTGCGCAAGACCGCGACGACAGTGGTGACGAGGTTGAGGCTTTGGACGAGGCGACCGTCGAGGCTTCTGTTACTTCTGATCAGGACTAGGACAGGTCATGGTCAATGTGACGGTTGACATCATCATTGACGCCCCATGTGAGGCCGTCTGGGATGTGGTCTTTGACTGGACTCGACAAGGTGAATGGATTCTTGGAACCAAAGTCAGTGTGGCTAGTGGCGACGGCGCTAGCCAGGGCAGCGTGATCGAGGCGTGGAGCGGGGTTGGCAAGGTCGGTTTTCTCGACACGTTCGTCATCAGCGTGTGGGACCGCGCGCGCATCTGTGAAGTCGTGCACACCGGCAACGTGGTGGTGGGTACCGGCACGTTTGAGTTCTTTGAACTTCCCAATAACCGTACGCGATTTGTCTGGGCCGAAGATCTCGAGCTGCCACTAGGCAAACTCGGTCAACTGGGTTGGCCCATCGCCAAGCCGTTCTTTAGTTTTGGCGTGCAGAAGTCGTTAGAAAAACTAGCGCGCGTGGTGGAAAGCTAGGCGTTAGTGGTTAGGCGTAGGTGCGACGCAGTTGCTCGGCAGCTTGGCTCATCGCCGAGATCTTGTCGAAGCACACATCGCGCGGTAAGAACCACATGCCACAGTCTGAAGCCAATTCCAAACGATCAGGACCCACGACCTCCACGGCGGCTGATGCCATGTCCACGATTTGTTGCACCGTTTCGACGGGCGCTTCGGTATCCATGTTCAGCACACCCAAGATGACCGCCTTGTCGCCAGCACTTTCCAACAAGTCCGGAGTTTCTTGCGGCTGGGCGTATTCCAACGAGATCGCGTCGGCCGTGGTCTGGGACAACAGCTTGATGGCGGCTGGATAAACCGGTGTGGCCCGCTTTTCAGCAATGTTCTTGCTGTATCCGTAACACACGTGCAGGGCTTTGCGGGCCTTGATACCAGCGAACGCGCGGTCGATGGCCTCGACAGCAAAGCCTTCGAGCTGGCTGTGCCGGAAGTGCACCTCGGGCTCGTCCAGCTGAATGAGGTCAATGCCCAGGGCATCAAGAGCGCGGAGTTCTTGGTTCAACGCATCGGCAACAGCAAAGGCGACCTTGTCGATGGAGCCATAGTGCTCATCGACTAGGCGAAGCGCCAACGATGCGGGACCGATCACCGTGACTTTGGACTGTGCGGTCTTGGTGGTGCTTTGCAGGAAGCGCGCAGCATCCACGACCAGGGGGCGCTCCCACGTGATGGGTCCGACCACGCGTGGCTGACGAAACTCTGGTGGCGCGGTGGGCTTTTGGTTTTCATCAGAAGTCACCGCACGCTGCTTCATTGTGAGGTATTCCAAAACATCGCCACTGAAGTTGGTGACCAGGCCCTGCTCGTCGGAGTCAATGCCACCGAGCGCATAGAAGTGGCCAGAGAAAGTTTGGCGACGCTCTTCACCGTCGGTGGCGTACGTGAGCCCAGCCCGCTCTTGATCAAAGACCGCCAAGCGCACGGCGTCGTCTTGAGCAGTCTCGAGGAATTCAGGAGCTACGCGCCACCACACGCCTTCTTTGGCGTAGACCAGTTCGTGATCGGCAAGCCACTGGGGCTTGTAGTAACTACCAACGATTTGGGTGGCAAAGCGCTCATTTGTGGTCATGGGCGATCAGCGTAGGGGTCGAGGTGCCCTGGGCGCAGGCAACCCTGCGCGATGGGCGATAATAGGGGACTGATCCTCAAGCTTGGGGATCACAGACACGTTGAAAGGGGTGTGCGATGGCCGCCATGAAGCCACGCACGGGCGATGGACCACTCGAGGTCACCAAGGAGACCCGTGGGGGAATTGTCATGCGCATCCCACTCGAAGGTGGCGGACGACTCGTCGTTGAGATCTCTGCCGGCGAGGCCAGCGCACTGGCCGAAGAACTTAAAGGCGTGGTCTAAGACCCCACGGTGATTTCAGATTTGATCCGCAGCGGACGCCCCCTCCTACCAGGAGCGGGGCGTCTTTTGTGTTGTGTCCACGTTGCGGAACTGAAAGGGTGGGGGATATGAGCGCGCCGCTGCTGGATATCCGCACCTCGAAGCGCACCCATGATGAAGCAGCCGACCTGCACGTGATCGTTGCCCACGATCGGTCCACTCGTAAGGGCCGGATGTCTAAGGCCGATAGCGAGCTAGCCCGCGAGCACGGAATTGGTCTGCATCAACGACTCGAACGCGAAGACTTCACCGGCGCCACCGGCTCGCTTGTCAGCATTGACATTGAAGCTAGCCCGACGAAACTGAAAACCTTTGTCGTGGTGGGGGTGGGTGCGGGCACGGCCAATGATCTGCGTATTGCTGCGTCAGTTCTGAGCCGTCGGATGGCCCGCCCGGAGGCTAAATCGGTCTTTGTATCCGGTTTGGCTGTTGCCAGCGATGATGCGTTCCGTGCCTGGATAGAAGGGCTCTACATCGGCGGCTATCGATTTGTCGGCTATGGAAGCGATGCGAAAAAGCCAACCAAGACCGTGGTGATCGTGGGATCGGCTACTGGCCATGCTCAACCTGTGGCCGACGGCACCGCCAGTGGTCTGGCGGTCTGTTTGGGCCGCGATCTGGCTAATACTCCGTCGAACGTGAAGTCTCCGCAGTGGCTGGTCAATCAAGCCCGCACCGTGGCTCGGAAAAACGACCTGGCCATCGTGGTGCGCAATCGCGCGCAATTGGTGCGCGAAGGTTTCGGTGGCATCGTGGCGGTCGGACAAGGATCGGACCATCCTCCGGCTTTGGTGGAATTGACCTATCAACCTAAGCGACGTTCCGCAAAAACTCGTCGCATTGTTTTGGTGGGCAAGGGCATCACCTTTGACACGGGTGGGCTGTCCTTGAAACCGTCGGATGCGATGGTTCCGATGAAAACGGACATGAGCGGGTCGGCAGCCGTGCTCGCGGCGATGCAAGCAATCGCTCAACTTAAGCCCAACGTGGAAGTAATTGGCCTTCTCGCAATTGCCGAAAATGCGATCAGTGGAAGCGCGATGCGGCCAGGCGATGTCATCACCCACTTTGGTGGCACCACGGTGGAGGTGCGCAACACTGATGCGGAAGGTCGACTCGTTCTCGCTGATGCACTGGCGTACGCGGACCAGGAATTGAATCCCGATGTCATTGTTGACCTCGCTACTTTGACGGGGGCTGCGAGTTTGGGGCTCGGCCGGATTCATGGCGCGATGTATGCGACGTCAGACAGTGCAGCCACACGTTGGCTCAAGGCCGCTGACGCGGCTGGTGAACCGGTGTGGCGGCTACCTCTGGTTGATGAATACGAGCACGCGCTGGACAGCGACATTGCGGATGTGTGCCACATTTCCACCGATCCCCATGTAGGCGCCGGCTCAATCACGGCCGCCCTTTTCCTCCGGCGCTTCGTGGGTAGGCGTACCTGGCTGCATCTAGATATCGCCGGTCCCGCACGATCTGATGCTGACCGCCGCTTGATTACCCGAGGCGGAACCGCTTATGGAACAGCAAGCCTGATTCGGTGGGTTGAATCCTTCGGTGTCTGACGCGCGGATGACTAGTTGACGATGGCCGCGAGCAGCCCATCACCAACAGGAAGCAGCACTTGGACCAATCGCTCGTCATCACGCACTGCATCAACGAGTGTGCGTCGCTCAATGGTTTCGGGATCACGTTGAGCGGGATCTGGGACAAGATCGTTGCCGAAGGCACTCGCAAAAACGATGATGCCGTGCTGGTGGACTAAGCGAATGGCTTGTTCAAGGCAGTGCAGGTATTCGTCCGGCGTTCCGTCAATGAGGACCAGGTCATACGCCCCGTCAGCCAGACGTGGCATTACATCGAGTGCGCGGCCAGTGATTAGGCGAGTGCGATTCGGGCGAATGCCGTCCTCGGCAAAGGCCTCGCGCGCTTGGCGCAAGTGTTCGCCTTCAATGTCGATGCTGGTCAAAATCCCGTCGCTGGTCATTCCTCGAAGCAGCCAGAGCCCCGAGACGCCGGTACCCGTGCCGATTTCCACCACATTGCGGGCGTGGACCGAAGCAGCCAAAAAGCGCAAGGCAGCCCCTGCGCCGGGGCTGACGCAGGCAATGTTGAGTTCTTCGGCGCGAGCTCGAGCCGCAACAATGACAAAGTCCTCGCCTACATAGTCCTCGGCAAATTGCCAGGAACCTTCCCGAGAAGTGATGGGAACCTCCAGCGACTCAAACCGGTCTAAGGACCAGTTGGTAATGATCAGAGCAGGTTCACAGGCCGTGAACTTGTTGATGATCAGCCTACCGGCGTACAGTTCTAATTCGCGCACGTATGTGCGAGGCACTAGGAGGCATTCGGTGAGTCAGTGGCAAGGATCAACCCCAGACCCTGTTTCAGGACAGCCCCTAGGGCTCGACGATAGTCCAGCTCCCGTAGCCAGCGCCGTCACTCCACAGGTCAGTGAGACTGCAGTGGACTCACCCTTTGCTAGCCCCACGCAGGCTGCTGCTCCATCGCCCGAGGCCTCGGTTCCGCCGCCGCAGTTCCCCAATGCGGTACCGGTTGGCTACACACCGGGCGCACCGGGATACGCCACACCACGGCAGCGAGCCAAGGGTTTGCGAGCAGGACCGGTTATTGCCATCGCGGTCATCTTGGCTTTGCTTGCCGGCATCGTGGGCGGAGCTTTGGGATTTGCTTTCGCTAATCGTGTCTTCACCAACGATGGTGTGAACCCATCCATCTCACTGGGTACTGTGCCGGCCACTGGTACGAGTGATCGACCTGCGGATTCAATCGCGGGAGTGGCTGCCAAGGTGTTGCCAACCGTTGTCTCGCTTGATGTGGTGGGCCCTTCGCAATCCGACACGGGTTCAGGTTTCATCATCCGAAGTGATGGCTACATCTTGACTAACAATCACGTTATTGAAGCTGCGGCTTCACAGGGCACGGTGACCGCCGGATTTAACGATGGATCAAAGGCCACCGCCACCATCGTTGGCCGCGACCCGGCCTATGACTTGGCCGTGATCAAGGTGGACAAAAAGGACTTGCCCGCGCTGCCGTTGGGAAATTCCGATGATCTGGTCGTAGGCGACGCCGTGCTTGCTGTCGGTTCGCCGTTGGGCCTGACCGGAACGGTGACCACGGGAATTGTAAGTGCTTTGAACCGTCCGGTGACCGCTGGTGGTTCGGGTACCAAAGACACCTCCTTCATCAATGCGATTCAAACCGACGCTGCGATTAACCCGGGTAACTCTGGTGGACCGTTGGTCAACTCGGCGGGCTCTGCCATTGGTATTAACAGCGCGATTGCGACTTTAGGTGGCTCTTCGAGTGCGACCGGCAGCATCGGGGTGGGATTTGCCATTCCGATCAATCAAGCTCGACGTACCGCTGAGGAAATCATCAGGACGGGTAAGTCCACCAAGCCAGTGATTGGCGTGACACTCGATGTTCGCTACACCGGACCTGGGGCCAAGATCGCCGAAAATTCAATTGATGGTGGCGAACCGATTACTCCCGGCGGTGCAGCGGACAAGGCTGGACTCAAGCCTGGTGATGTCGTCCTGTCGGTCAATGGCCGCACGATCAACTCAGCTGATGAATTGATTGTGGCGATCCGATCTTCGCAGCCTGGCGATACTGTGACACTGAAGGTGCAACGCGGAGGAAGTACTCAGGAATTCAAGGTAGTCCTGGGTAGCCAATCCACCACGGAATAGTTCTTGAGCTCAGATGAGGCGGGTTAACAGTGTTTGACATTGGCTTTGGCGAGTTCCTCGTGCTCGCAGTCTTGGCCTTGTTTGTCTTTGGCCCAGACAAGTTGCCTAAGGCCATCGCTGATGTCACGCGCATGCTCAAGAATCTGCGTCAGATGGCACAAGGTGCCAAGACCGAAATCACCTCGGCCCTTGATCCGCAGTTGCAAGGTTTGGACCTGGCTGATTTGAATCCGCGCACTTTTGTTGAGCGCACCTTGAATGGGACTGCCGATCCCGGAGTCAGGCCGGCAGCGACGTTGCCCAAGGGAACGCCAGCTCCGTGGGATCCAGACACCACGTAGGTCTTACTTGGCAGTGGGTGAAAGCCCTAGTGGTCGACCAACGAGTCCGCGCTCGCGTTGGCCCAGCCTTTTGGCAATAGCGGAGAGTGCTTGGGCTGCCGGCGAATCGGGCGAGTGCAAGACGATCGGTGTTCCCTCGTCGCCGCATTCGCGCAATGCTGGTTCGAGCGGAATCTGCGCGAGCACGTCCACCTGCGAACCGGTGATCTTGGTCAATGCTTCTGCAACTGCCTGACCGCCACCCGAGCCGAAGACCTCCATGCGCGTGCCATCAGGTAGTTCAAGCCACGCCATGTTCTCAATAACTCCAGCGATGTTTTGATGCGTTTGCTGCGCGATAGTGCCAGCGCGCTCGGCAACTTCAGCCGATGCCAGTTGTGGGGTAGTAACGATCAAGATTTCGGCGTTAGGTAGCAGTTGCGCCATAGAGATGGCGATGTCACCAGTGCCAGGCGGCAAGTCCAAGAGCAAGATGTCCAGATCGCCCCAGTACACGTCGGCCAGGAACTGTTGCAGGGCACGGTGCAGCATCGGTCCACGCCACACCACCGGTGTGTTGTCGGGAGTAAACATGCCCACCGAGATCACCGCGACTCCGTGTG
>JBAXSF010000050.1:0-9266 GCA_037130835.1 Actinomycetes bacterium | reverse complement strand
GTTTGAAACCTCGACAGGCCAGCCACCTTCACCGGGAAGTTGGCGTACCGATCGCTGAAGGTGACGAAGTGTTGCTGCGAGAGCAAAG
The DNA here is from genome assembly GCA_037130835.1 of Actinomycetes bacterium. Lineage (GTDB taxonomy): Bacteria > Actinomycetota > Actinomycetes > UBA12327 > UBA12327 > AcAMD-2. The sequence goes on along the minus strand of JBAXSF010000050.1, from coordinate 9,178 downwards.
TCGTGGGAACGATGACCGCAACTTGCTTTCCGTCTTGGACCGCCTTGAATGCAGCTCGCACCGCAATTTCGGTCTTGCCATAGCCCACATCACCACAAATCAATCGATCCATGGGGACGGGACGTTCCATGTCCGCCTTCACCTCATCAATAGAGGCGAGTTGATCGATCGTCTCGTTGTAGGGGAAAGCATCTTCGAGTTCGCGCTGCCAGGGCGTATCGGGACTAAAGGCGAAACCTGGCGCTGCCATCCGCGCTGAATACAGACGGATCAGCCCAGCGGCAATCTCTTTGACCGCCTTACGGGCTCGGCCCTTGGTCTTAACCCAGTCCGCTCCACCCATCCGCGATAACGAGGGCGCTTCGCCACCCGAATACCGCGTCACCTGATCGAGTTGGTCGGTGGGGACAAACAATCGATCCGCCGGTCCACCACGCTTACTGGGCGCATATTCCACGACGAGGTACTCACGCATCGACCCTTGAACTTCTCGGCTCACCATCTCGACATAGCGACCTACGCCGTGCTGTTCATGAACAACAAAGTCACCTGGAGTCAGAGCCAAAGCATCAATGCCGCCGCGACGACGCGAGGGCATGCGCTGCATGTCCTTGGTTGCCACTCGCTCGCCCGAAATATCAGCTTGAGTAACCACCATCAACTTGGCACTTGGGACCAAAAAGCCAGCCTCAAGATTGGCCGTTGTCACCGTGACCAGATTCGGCTCAGGGGCGGTGTCTAGTTCATCAACTAGTCGCGCCGCAATGTCGGCTCCATTGAGGACCTCACACATCCGCTCCGCTGAACCATGCCCCTCGGTCAACACCACGACAGCCCAGTTCAGGTCAAGGTGTGCACGCAGGTCGGCCAATAACTCGTCCGTGTTCTTGCGGTAGCGGGCACCCAGCTCCACGCCGGAGTCCACCCGCTGCACATCACTATCTTCTTGGAGTTCAGCATCCAAACCAAAACCGGCCACTGACCACCAGGTCCGATCTCCTGCCAAATCTCTGGCTTCATCCCAGGTGTAGAACTGTGAGCCTTCGAATTCCATCGGCAGCTCGCCACCGTCGGCTGCAATCAACCACGACGCCTTGAGAAATTCCTCACTGGTGGTCAGGAGGTCGTGTGCTCTCGTCCGCACGCGCTCGGGGTCACACACCACCACGACCGAATCGTCACTGAACTGATCAAAAAGTGATTCCATCGAATCAACCAAGACCGGTGCTAAGGCTTCCATGCCTTCAACCGCGATCCCAGCCTCGAGCTTGGCACAAATATCGCTCAACTGCGGATGCGTCTCGCGCAAAACTCCTGCGCGTTCTCGTACCTCATCAGTCAAGACCAATTCTCTACACACTGGAGCCCATAGGCTCTCTTCAGGAGCAACGGCTCGACTCCGTTGATCCGCAACCGCAAAGCTACGAATCTCTTCAACGGTGTCCCCCCACAATTCAGTACGTAAGGGGTGATCCAAGGTCGGCGGAAAGACATCGAGAATCCCACCACGAACAGCAAACTCGCCACGACGTTCAACCAGTTCGCTGCGTACGTAGCCAGCCATCACCAGCTTGTTGAGAACGTCTTCAACATTGATTTCGTCTCCCACGTTCCAGGCGACTGGTTCCAGGTCACCTAAACCGGCAACGATGGGTTGCAGTGCTGAACGCACCGGAGCGACAACCACTCGAATGGGCCCATCGGATTCGTCGGGGTGACGCAAGCGACGCAGCACCGCAAGACGTTGACCCACCGTGTCCGCACGGGGCGACAAACGCTCATGGGGCAATGTCTCCCAGGAGGGAAACTCGACAACAGATTCAGCGGGCAACAAGCCCCGCAATGATTGCGCCAAGTCCTGGGCCTCGCGCGTGGTCGCGACGATGGCCAAAACGGTTCGTCCCGAATTCGGCGTTCCCGCCAATTGGGCGATGACGAACGGTCGGATCGCGTCCGGGCCGACTACTTCGCCGCCATTGCGCCCATCACCATCAGGGATGATCCCTCGGCTCGCTAGGACTGGACCAAGCGCTGTCAGGCGCCCGCGAATTTTCATGATGGCTACGAGTTCACCGCAGCCAAGAGCGCATCAGCTAGTTCTGGTCGGCACATCAAGATTCCGCCAGTGACCGGGACTCGTTGATTGAAGGTGAAGGCCGAGCCATCAAGGCGACTGACATGCAAGCCATTAGCCAGAGCCACCGCGATTGGTGCGGCTGAATCCCACTCGTTCAATTCCGAATCATGAATGTAGGCATCCACATCGCCGGTGATCACCCGCGCGGCTTTCGCACCGGCTGAGCCCCACAAGACGATTTCAATGGGCATTGCCTCGCCGACGGCCTGCAGGATTTCCGGCGTGCGGCTTTGGCTCGCGACAATGCGCACTGCTTGACTTGCTTGTGGGGCACGATTTACCTGTTCATCGGTAGCAAAAAGCACACCCTGGGCTGGCAGCGCAACGGCAGCAGCCGTGAGGGCTCCTTGGCCGGCATCCCACAACGCGACGTGCACTCCCCAGTCGATGCGCCCTTGACGAGCAAACTCGCGCGTTCCATCCAGCGGATCAACAATCCACACTCGATCAGCCGTCAAGCGGGCGAGATCGTCAACCGCCTCCTCAGACAACACGGCATCAAGCGGTCGCCGCGCTTGCATCTGGCGGTCGACGATGGCTTGAGCCAAAGCATCGCCACGGTCTTTGATCTCTTGACCTTCATAACGAGCAAACAAGTCATCGCGAACGGCCAAGAGTGCATCGCCGATTTCGGTGGCTAACTCCCGAGCAAACTGAACATCGGATTCCACCCGCGCCATTGTAGTAATCGCCTACTTGGCCACGTCGGTGTGAAAAGTATTTTGTGCACTTTCTAAACCATCGCGGATCAAAGATTCCACCGAGTCTGCCGCGCGGTCCACGAGGAACCCGAGTTCCTTGCGCTCCGCAGATGCAAACGGCTTCAAGACAAATGCTGCTGGATCCATCCGGCCCGGTGGGCGACCGATACCAAAGCGCACGCGTAGAAATTCCCCGGAACCGATGGACTGGCGAATCGACTTCAAGCCATTGTGGCCGTTGTCCCCGCCACCCAGCTTGAGTCGCAAAGCGCCGAAGTCAATATCGAGCTCGTCGTGGATGACGATGATGTTTTCGATCTCGGCCTTGTAATAGTCACGCAGGCCGGCCACGGGACCGCCGGACTCATTCATAAAAGATTTGGGCTTCGCGATCACCGTGCGTTGATCTGCCAGACGGATTTCGGCTACATCGCTTCGGGACTTGTGCACCTTCCACTTCGAACCGGTGCGCCGGGCCAATTCATCGACCACCAGAAAGCCAGCATTGTGACGAGTAGATGCGTAAGTTTCACCAGGATTACCTAGCCCGACAACTAACCAAGTCGTCATAACTCACCTCAATGGTGTTGTGGCAAAACTGAGCACACAAGAAAGCGGTGGTTACGCCTCAGTAGGCGCGGCTTCGGCTGCAACTTCAGCAACCGGTGCGGCAGCTTCCTCAGTTTGAGGAGCCACGATGTGAACCACGGAAACATCGCCATCGGCAGCAAGCTCAACGCCCTCAGGCAACTTCACGTCGGAAGCATGGATCGTCGAACCAATAGGCAAGCCAGCAATGTCGACTTCAATCGAGGTCGGGATGTTGGTAGCAAGTGCGAGGACCGTGAGGTTGTCAGCGTGCTCAACCAAACTGCCAGGCTCAGCAGAGCCCACGGTGATAACGGGAACTTCAACGATGACCTTTTCGTTGGCGTTAATCACCACGAGGTCAACGTGCTCGATGATCTGACGAACGGGGTCGCGCTGGATGGACTTCGGCAACGTCAGCTGTGTCTTGCCATCACCGAGCTGCAACTGGATCAACACGTTCTGTTGCTTCAGAGCACGCGTGAGGTCGCGGCCAGGCAGGGTGATGTGGATCGGGTCGGTGCCGTGGCCATAAATGACCGCAGGAATATTGCCGTCACGGCGGATTCGGCGGGCTGCACCCTTACCGAACTCATCACGCGGCTGCGCATCGATGCGGACCTCGGACACTGACTACTCCTCAAATCATGGCGACGTGGTGGAAAGCACTCTCCACGTCTGCGGTGAACACACCTTACGCGAGGTCAAATTCGACGATTTCCTCGGGTCTAGGCAGGGGAATTACGAGTGCCCGTCAAACAGGCTTGTGACCGAGCCTTCGTCAAAGACTTCATGGATGGCGCGTGCGAGCAAGGGCGCAATCGAGAGCACGGTCAGCTTGTCAAAAGTGTGCTCTGGGGGAATAGGCAAGGTGTCAGTGATGACGACTTCAGAGATCCGGCTATTGGTCAAGCGCTCAACGGCCGGGCCGGACAACACTCCATGGGTAGAAGTCGCAATGACTTCAATAGCGCCATTTTCGAACAGTGCATCCGCTGCCTTGGTGATCGTTCCGGCAGTGTCAATCATGTCGTCAACGATGACGCACACTCGGCCTTTGACGTCACCGACAACTTCCAGGACTTTGGCTTCGTTAGGAATGTCGGGGTCGCGGCGCTTGTGGATGATGGCCAAGGGCGCATCCAAGATGTCAGTCCAGCGCTCGGCCACGCGAACCCGGCCTGCATCAGGGGAAACCACAGTGATGTTGCTGCGATCGTATTTTCCCTCGACGTGACCGGCCAAAAGCGGCAACGCGAACAGGTGATCCACCGGGCCATCGAAGAAACCTTGGATCTGCGAGGTGTGCAGGTCGACGGACATCAAGCGGTCTGCGCCAGCAGTTTTAAACAAGTCAGCCATCAAGCGTGCACTGATCGGTTCGCGACCACGGTGCTTCTTGTCTTGGCGAGCGTAGGCATAGAAGGGAACGATGACCGTGATGCGCTTGGCAGATGCACGCTTGAGCGCATCAACCATGAGCAACTGTTCCATGATCCACTTGTTCACGGGCTCGGTGTGACTTTGCAGAACGAACGCATCGCAACCACGAACTGATTCCTCAAAGCGCACGAAGATCTCGCCATTGGCGAAGTCATAGGCACTGGTGGGCACAATCTCAACGCCCAGTTGCTCGGCAACTGCTTCAGCGAGTGCTGGATGGGCACGGCCCGTGAAGAGCATGAGCTTCTTATGGCCCGTGGTCTTAATGCCGGTCACTTCAAGCCTCTCGGTCGCGTGATCAAGTGCAGGAGTCCATCCTGCCGTTGTCCTCGCACGGTACCGGAAGTGGGTCGCCTAGATCCGCGCTATGTCAAAGATTGTTACTCATCGCGGGTCTGAGCCGAGGCTGAACCCTGTGCCGCTTCAGCGGCCCGTGCTGACGAACTGCCAGGGCGCTTTCGTTGGACCCAGCCGTTGATAATCTTTTGACGGGCTCGAGCAACCGCCATCGCACCGGGTGGAACATCCTCGGTGATGACCGATCCTGCTGCGGTGTACGCACCATCGCCAATCGTGACCGGTGCCACCAACATCGTGTCGCTGCCGATGCGCACCGAATCACCGATCACCGTGCGGTGCTTGTTTTCGCCATCGAAATTCACAAAGACTGTTGCGGCTCCAATGTTGGTATCAGCACCGATCTCGGCGTCCCCAACGTAGGAGAGGTGCGGCACCTTCGAGCCTTCACCCACTCGAGAGTTCTTGATCTCAACAAACCCACCGGCCTTTGCGCCGCGCTCCAACGTGGTTCCCGGCCGTAAGTAGGTGTACGGCCCAACGGTTGCGTCAGGGCCAATCACCGCCAACTCGCACGTGGCATCACGAACCTGCGCGTTTTCACCGACTTCGGTATCCACCAAGGTCACTCGCGGACCGACGATGGCACCACTAGCGATGGATGTGGCACCAACGAGGTGCGTCTCAGGCAGCAAGACCACCTCGGGTGCAACATCGACATTGACATCAACCCATGTCGTAGCCGGATCAATAATCGTCACACCAGAAAGCATCAGTTCACGCGTTCGACGGTCCCGCACTACTTGTCCAGCATGAGCTAGTTGGGCTCGGTCATTTATTCCAAGGATTTCGTCAGGATGCGCCGCGGATACCGCTGACACACGTAATGAAGCAGTGCGCATTAATGCCACAACGTCGGTGAGGTACTCCTCGCCCTGTGCATTGTCTGTGCTGATCTTGTTGAGCGCTTCGCGCAATGGTCCGAGTGCAAAGGCGTACATCCCGGAATTGACTTCGCGAACAGCGCGTTGGTCATCATCAGCATCGCCTTGTTCAACGATTGCCTCGACTGTGCCATCAAAGGATCGAATGACGCGCCCATAGCCGGTGGGGTCTTTCAGCGTTGCCGTTAAAACGGTGGCGCTATTGAGTTCACCTTCATGGGACTGCACCAATGCCATCAACGTCTCAGTGGTCATCAGCGGGCTATCGCCAGATAAGACCACCACCGTGCCATCGATTCCTTCGAGTGCTTCTAAAGCGATGCGAACAGCATGGCCGGTTCCGTTTTGCTCCACCTGAACAACCGTGGCTACATCAGGATCAATCTCAGCCAGATGGGAGATGACCTGGTCGCGTCCGTGACCCACAACAGCGACGATGCGGTCAGGGTGCAAGGTGCGCGAGACATGAACCACGTGACCAAGGAGCGTTCGTCCCGCTAGTGCATGCAACACCTTGGGGGTTTGCGAACGCATTCGCGTTCCCTCGCCAGCAGCGAGGATGACGATGGCAGTGGGTCGGGTCTGGCTCACGCGCTCAACCTTAGCGAGAAATACGCCACGGACAGGAGCTCCCGGACGAGGATTCGAACCTCGGTTCTCGGCACCAAAGGCCGGCGTCCTGCCAGCTAGACGATCCGGGATTGGCGCGGAAACCACGCCTGAATGATGGCAAGCCTAGAACGCTGCACCTTGCGCAGTGACATTGGGCATGATGGGCACGTGAGCAACCAGTCCGAGACCGTCCAGCCATCGTCACGGCCACGAACCCGCATGAGTGGGAACGAGCGACGTGAGCAGCTCTTGGACATTGGTCGGTCCCTCTTCGCCGAGCGCGGATTTGATGCCACCTCGGTTGAAGAGATCGCGACCAAGGCTGGGGTTTCCAAGCCTGTGGTCTACGAACACTTTGGTGGCAAAGAGGGCCTCTATGCGGTCGTGGTTGATCGTGAAGTTCAAAAACTTCTTGAAGCCATCAAGGGGTCCCTGACGGCAGGTCACCCGCGCGAAGTTCTTGAACGGGTCGCGTTTGCCCTGCTGGGTTACGTTGAACAAAACTCCGACGGCTTTCGCATATTGGTGCGCGATTCACCAGTGGCGACATCCACCGGAACGTTTTCCAGTTTGATTAGCGATGTTGCTTCGCAAGTAGAGCACCTGTTGTTCGAGCAGTTCAGCATGCGTGGCTTTGATACCCGATACGCACCGATGTACGCACAGATGCTGGTTGGAATGGTCGCGCTCACCGGTCAGTGGTGGCTCGACGTGCGCGAGCCGAGTAAAGAAGAAGTCGTAGCCCACTTGGTGAACTTGTCCTGGAATGGATTGTCCGGTCTAGAAGCCGACCCACAACTCACTGACTAATTAGTAACCCGGGCTAATAACCCGCGCGCCCTGGGCTGGGCCTTCAGCAGTTTTCACCGTGCGGCACACGCCAGCAGAACTCAACGTCACCGCGATATCCAGTGCATGTGCATGGTCACGGGCTAGAAACGCACACGTGGGTCCAGACCCGGAAACCAATCCTGCCAAAGCTCCCGCCTCCAGCCCCGCATCAAGGACTCGTTGCAAATCCGCGCGAAGCGCCACCGCTGGTGCCTGCAAATCATTGAGCAACGCGCTGGCCAAAGCCGTGGTATCGCCCGAACTCAGCGCTGTCAGGACCGCATCGGGCACTCGAGGTTCAGGAATCACGCGATCACCGCGTAGTTCGTCAAGCTTGGAATACACACTGGGCGTCGACAACCCACCGATGGCCAAGGCGAACACCCAGTGGAATCCCCCACGTACCAACACGGAGGTCAATTGATCGCCACGACCTAAACCCAAGGCTGTCCCGCCGTGCAACGAGAACGGCACGTCAGCACCAAGTTCGGCGGCAAGTCGATACAACACTTCGCGGGGAACGCGTGACTCCCATAATGCGTCGCACGCGACTAGAGTTCCGGCCGCATCGGCGCTTCCACCGGCCATTCCCCCAGCAACCGGAATTCCCTTAGCGATGTGGATCGAAACATCAGCCACTGTCCCTAGGTGACGAGCTAAGAGTTCGGCTGCGCGCCAGGCAATGTTGGTGTGATCAGTGGGAACGACATCAGCACCCTCACCCGAAATAGTTAGTTCGATGCCACCACCAGGATTCGGGCTGACCGTGATGTCATCAAAAAGTGACACGGCTTGAAAGATCGTCGCGAGATCGTGATAGCCATGCGCATCGAGTCCACCCACACACAAGGCCAGATTGACTTTGCCGGGAGCGCGCACCACAACGGTTTCGGAAAACTCCGGGAGGGCGGCGGTCATGAGCCCATTGTGCGCTGTCGGGCGATCGCAATCGCGGCGAATTGGGCAACATCAAGGGCTTCACCTCGAAGCGAGGGATCCACTCCTGCAGCCTCCAGCAAAGCATCCACCGCTTCTCGCGACCCAGCCCATGGCGCAAGGGTTGATCGCAAGGTCTTGCGGCGTTGGGCAAAAGCGGCATCAACAACAGCAAAAACTTGCTGCCTAGTGACCTCCGTCGTGATTGGCGCATGACGTTGGAGTGCCACTAATCCCGAATCCACCCGCGGCTGTGGCCAAAAGACTGTGGTTCCCACTGATCCAACGCGAGAGACATCGCCGAACCATCGCGCCTTCACCGAAGGCACACCGTAGGTGCGTGAACCAGGGGGTGCGGCTAAACGATCAGCGACTTCTGACTGCACCATCACCAGCACCTTGGTGATCGAATCAAACGTGGCGAGCAAGTGGAGCAACACGGGCACAGAAACGTTGTACGGAAGGTTCGCCACCAGCGCGGTTGGTTCTCGATCTAATGAGTTCACCTGCAACGCATCAGCATGGATGATCTGTAGCCGGTCGACCAACGTCGGAGCTTGCTCGCTAATGGTCTTGGGCAAAGCACCAGCAAGAACGTCATCAATTTCGACTGCAATAACGCGCTCTACTTGCGGAAGGAGCCCAAGCGTTAGCGAACCTAGCCCGGGACCTACCTCAAGGACGACATC
>JBAXSF010000005.1:0-22050 GCA_037130835.1 Actinomycetes bacterium | reverse complement strand
ACCCAATCCAATGGTGATGCCAATTTCCAACAAGTGTGTTCGATCGTTCCAACCCAAGACCTTTGGACCGACGATGTCAGCCCCACTCGAATTGGCAGCAGCCACAAGTTGCAGCAGCGCATCAACTTTCGGAGCGCTGTCGTCATGCAGGATCCAGAGCCAATCTGTGGGGCCCACCCGAGTCACCCCAGCAGCCACTGCATCAGCGAATGAGGTCCTGCGGGGCATCGTGACGATGAATTCTGGTTCGAATTCGCGCAGGAGAAACTCCGAGCTCTGATCCCGTGAGCCGGTATCGACCACCACGATCTTTTGCAGGGGGCGTTCCTGGGCTCCCAGCGCAGCCACAACGAGCGGAAGCCAGGTCATGCCGTCGTGAACAACCACAACGGCAGCCACGGATTGGTCAAGGTGGGGGTCGACTATTTCGGGCTCGGCCTCAAAGTCCTCATCAGTGAAAAATGCTTCTACTTCTTCACTGGGAACTTCGGGAGCCAACTCTGGCGATTGAGGATTCGCGACGGGCTCGTCAACATCTCCAACTGGCAACTCAGTTGGATCCGGGTCAGGGGTAATGGGTTCAGTCATAGTGGGAAGTGCCGAACTCTAAGAAAGGCAGGCACACGCGAGCCTAGCCGTTGATCACACAGGGACGGGTATGAACTAGCTAACAGCTAGCTTGCGCAGGCGACGACGCTCACGCTCAGACAGGCCGCCCCAGATTCCAAAGCGCTCATCGTTCTCGAGTGCGTACTCAAGGCAGTCTTGACGCACGTCGCACACCAAGCACACTTTCTTGGCGTCGCGGGTAGATCCGCCCTTCTCCGGGAAGAAGGCTTCTGGATCTGTCTGGGCACATAAAGCACGCTCTTGCCAACCTGGTTCTTCGACGACGCCATGCAGCATCGGATAGACCTCGTTCAAGGCGATCCTCCTCGACCCTCGTCCCTGAGACCGGAATGATCTAACGCGCTGGCTAAGTCTTAGCCGTGCGTGCGTGGACGACGTACAACGTATTACACGCGTGTAATTCACCCTACGTCAAGTCGGATTTAGGTAACAAAGGGATAACGGCCCTAGGGCGCATCTGTGGAAAAGTGCGATTTCCGCCCGAATTACGGGCTTTTGTCGCGCTTCAGGCCGGCTACGTGGGCGCAGGGAGCACTAACCCGCTCCCGTGATCCCGGAGCCTATGTAGCCGGCCCTATGACACCGAGGGTGATTGCCCAGCATGGACTGCGCCCTCGCGCTTGCGGGTTAGCGAGTGCTCCGCCCACGCGGGGCAATCCATACATTCACCCACCATTAGGTGGTCGGGATAACTCCGATGGGTTGTGCAGCGGAGGTCTGGCAGTAGCCGTAGGTCGTGGTGCGTTGTCGAGCTGGGCGACCAGCGCGCGTAGCAATGGCTAACAAGTCGGCGACATCGCGCGTGGAGCCATGCGCACTTCCCGCCATGCGACTGATGGTTTCTTCCATCAACGTTCCGCCTAAGTCGTCCACTCCCCCTTGCAGGAGTTGCTCCACATTGGCATCTCCCACCTTGACCCATGACGCTTGAATGTGATCAATGCGTCCATGCAACATTAAGCGGGCCATCGCGTGCACTGCGCGATTGTCTCGCCACGTGGGACCTGGGCGAGCAATCCCCGCCAGGTACACCGGTGATTGTTGGTGCACAAACGGCAAGGGAACGAACTCGGTGAATCCACCGGACTGATCTTGAAGTTGCGCAAGCAATCGAATGTGCGACACCCAATGATGTGGATGATCAACGTGCCCGTACATCATCGTTGAGCTGGACTTGATGCCCAATGCGTGCGCGGTGGTCACCACATCAATCCATGTTGACGTGGGCAGCTTGCCTCGGGTCAGTACCCAGCGCACCTCGTCATCAAGGATTTCCGCCGCTGTACCAGGAATCGTGTCCAGTCCCGCACTTTGGGCCGCTTCAAGCCACGCTCGAATGCTCATGCCGCTACGCGAGGCACCATTTGCCACTTCCATCGGCGAGAACGCGTGCACGTGGATTCCAGGAACGCGATCTTTAACCGCGCGGACCAAGTCAAAGTAGGCAGTGCCCGGCAGATCGGGGTGAATGCCACCTTGCATGCACACTTCCGTGGCTCCCACCGCCCACGCTTGCTCAGCCCGATCGGCAACTTGCTCTAGCGACAGCGTGAACGCGTCTACATCGTCCTTGCGTTGAGCAAAGGCACAGAAACGGCAACCGGTGTAACACACGTTCGTGAAGTTGATGTTGCGGTTGACGACGTACGTCACTTCATCGCCGACAGCATCGCGTCGAACGTCGTCGGCAATGCGACACAGCTCCTCGAGTGCTGAACCATCAACCGACATCAACTCAACGGCCAGGTCGTGGTTTTCTACCAGAGCTAAATCGGCCGGGGAATGAGCCGCGAGCTGCAAAGCACGTGCCAGATCACTCACGCCAACCGCTGCTGGGGCTTCAATGCGTTGAGCCACGGTCTCCCAATCCCCGTAGACCTGATCAAAGTCGGCGCGCTGTTGGCCGCGGCGACCTTCCGCATCAATCTCCAATCCCAAGTCCGTGCGGCCGCCGACTTCGATGGCGGAGTAATCAGCATCAGCTTCCTGCCACCCAATTCCTTGCGGGAGCCGCTCAGTTACTGCCAAATTCGTTACGGGGTCGCGCAAGGCATCAACGTGCGCGCGCAATCGAGCGTCAACCCAGGGCGGTCCTTGTGCGATGTATTCGGGGTGGACCGTCAACCGTTGTTCGAGAGTGAATCCAGCGGCCTTGGTGAGCTCAGCCAAGTCGTCAAGGTGCGGCCACGGGCGCTCGGGGTTGACGTGATCTGGAGTGAGCGGCGAAACACCACCCCAGTCGTCGACTCCAGCAGCAATCAATCTGCTTAAGGCGCGCGAAGACGACAGATTGGGAGGAGCTTGGATTCGCATCTTGGGCCCTAACACGATGCGAGCCACAGCGAGCGCTGCAACGTAGTCATCTTCGGGCAGGTCTTCAACGTTGCGCATCGCCGTGTCTGGTTTAGCGCGGAAGTTTTGCACGATCACTTCCTGGACATGGCCAAACTCGCGAGCCGTCGTACGGATGTCAAACAAGGACTGCACGAGTTCTTGGGGCGTCTCACCAATTCCGACCAAAACGCCGGTGGTGAAAGGAATACTCAACCGCCCAGCATCCTCAAGAACCCGAAGCCGCACAGCAGGTTCTTTGTCGGGCGAACCAAAGTGCACCGCGCCGGGCTCAGACCACAATCGCTGCGCGCTTTGCTCCAGCATCATTCCCATACTCGGCGCCACGGGCTTGAGTCGTTGCATGTCATCCCACGTCATCACCCCTGGATTCAGATGTGGCAACAGACCGGTTTCTTCTAAAACCAGAATTGACATGGCACGTACATAAGCCAAGGTGTCGTTATAGCCGCGCTCGTCAAGCCACTCCCGCGCTGCTGTCCAGCGCAGTTCCGGACGATCGCCCAAAGTGAAGAGTGCTTCCTTGCATCCTAGGAGTGCACCGCTGCGCGCAATCGCCAAAACTTCGTCTGGCTCGAGGAACATGCCGTGGCCATCGGCCCGTAACGCACCCGGTGTCGTAGCGAAGGTGCAGTAGTGACAACGATCGCGACATAACCGCGTGAGGGGAATAAAGACTTTCTTTGAGTACGTGATCGTGTCGGGTCGTCCCGCTTCACGCAGACCAGCATCGCGGACGCGACCTGCGATGACCAATAGTTCGTCGAGATGTGTTCCACGCGCCATGAGTAACTCGGCCGCCTCATCAACGGTTAAGGCTTTGCCATCGCGCGCACGAGTCAGGGCACGTGTGAGGGCCCGATCCTTGTTCGCCATGACTCCACCCTAGAGCGCAAGCCCGCCCAGCGACATCCCATCGCGCCCGCCCTGAATTCAAGTGCGAGGATGACCAAATGCGCGTTGCAGTGATCACCGGTGGAGTGGGTGGAGCCCGCTTCCTTCGAGGCCTACAGGCCTTGACCCACACGCCACAGTGGGCTGACCTGTCCATCACCGCCATAGCCAATATCGGTGATGACATCACCTTGCACGACCTGCGTATTTGTCCGGATCTGGACACGGTGATGTACACCCTCGGTGGTGGCATCGATGACGAGCGGGGTTGGGGACGCAGGGATGAAACGTTCACCGTCCACGGTGAGCTCACGGCATATGGTGCCGGGCCCGCATGGTTTGGCCTGGGAGATCGAGACCTTGCCACCCATTTGATTCGCACCCAGATGCTCAATGCTGGTTACTCACTCAGCGATGTGACGGCAGCCTTGTGCAAGCGCTGGGACATCGGTATTGATCTGCTGCCTATGTCTAACGACCGAATTGAAACGCACGTGACTGTTGACCACGACGGCGAACGCAAGGCCATGCACTTTCAGCAATGGTGGCTCGAGCACAAGGCCGAACTTCCGGCCCAGTCATTTGCGTTCGTCGGTGCGGACACCGCCACTGCTGCCCCTGGTGTGATTGCTGCCTTAAGCGATGCCGACGCCATCGTGTTCGCGCCATCGAATCCCGTGGTCTCTATTGCTCCCGTCCTGGCTGTGCCCGGCATCAAGGAAGCGATCATGCAACGCACCGTGGTCGGTGTGAGCCCGATCATCGCTGGCGCTGCCGTGCGTGGATATGCGGACGCATGTTTACGTGCTATCGGCGTAGAAACCGATGCCGCAGCAGTGGCTCGACATTTCGGCGCGCGTGCAGAGGGCGGCTTGCTCAATGGCTGGCTAGTCGATGACAGTGATCTTCAATCCTGCGCAGCACTGACGGACGAAGGCATCGTGACTAGAGCCGTTCCGCTGTGGATGCGCGATGTGCCTACGGCTTCGGCGATGGCTGCGGCGGCGCTGACGTTGGCCCAGGACCTTCGCGCAGGACCGGCATTGAGGTATTCGCCCTAGAGGGAATCGGTGAAGTCAGGGCCGACTCCGACCTGGTCTCCGTTATTGCGCAGGCCTACGCCAACTACCAACCGCAAGACGGTGACGTCCTCGTCGTTACCAGCAAGATCGTCAGTAAGGCTGAGTCACGCGTCCTGCCGGCCAGCGACCGTGACGAAGCCATCACTGCGGAGAGTTTTGGTGAAGTCGCAACTAACGGCCCGACGCGCATCGTGCGCACAAGGCACGGGTTTGTCATGGCTGCCGCGGGCGTCGATGCCAGTAACACTGCTGCCGACACGATCTTGTTGTTGCCCCTTGATCCCGATGCAACTGCTCGTCAACTGCGCACCGGTTTGCAGGCTCGTTTAGGAATCACTCTTGGCGTGATCATTAGTGACACTTTTGGCCGACCCTGGCGCGAAGGCCTGACCGACAACGCGATTGGCGTTGCTGGTGTGCGGGTGCTGCATGACCACCGCGGTGAGCTCGATGCCCAAGGGCGCACGCTTGAACAAACAGTGGTGGCAACGGCCGATGAGTTGGCTTCCGCCGCAGACTTAGTAAAGGGCAAAAACTCCAACTGTCCCGTTGCCGTCATTCGCGGTTCCCAAGCCGTGCTCCGTGAGGATGGCCCAGGTGCCCAAGCGCTCGTACGAGCCAGTCACACGGATCTCTTTGCACTCGGTACACAGCAAGCCAAGGAACTCGGACGAAAGGAAGCTGTCGAGCTACGACGGACCGTGCGGACATGGAGCGACAAGCCTGTTGACCACGATCTCATCGGTGAATGTGTTGCGGCAGCCCTGACTGCACCGGCACCGCACCACACCACACCCTGGCGGTTCCTTCACGTGGTCGAACCGTCCACGCGCAAAGAGCTTCTCACACGCATGGCCGATCGCTGGGAACACGATTTAGCAGCTGATGGTCACACGCCAGAGTCGGTGCGAAAGCGCGTTGAACGTGGAGCGCTGTTAGAGCGTTGCCCGGAACTAGTGATTCCCGTGCTCGTTCTTGATGCTCAACACGACTACCCCGATGAGCGTCGACAAATGGCAGAGCGCGACATGTTCGTTTTGTCGATGGGGGCAGCCGTGCAGTCATTCATGGTGACCGCTGCGGCGCATGGGTTGGGTACGGCGTGGGTTTCGAGCACACTGTTTTGTCCAGACGATGTACGACCTGTCCTTGATATGCCTACGCCGTGGCATCCCATGGGGGCAATCGCAGTGGGATACCCACTCGGTGATCTGACACCACGTCCCGCACGCGAGATTGCGGAGTTTCTTATTCAGAAGTGATGGTCAGGATGCCGGCTTCATTCCAAGCCCGAGCATCCTGCAGTTCAGTGCCATCAGCAATGACCGCGCCATCACCGACAACCGTTCGCACCAAGCGCGCACCTGAACCAATGGTTGCCCCCGTGCCGACCAGACACTCATCCAAGTACGCCTCATCGCCAACAACGACATCATCGAAGAGGACCGATCCGGCCACGCGAGCCCGACCAACGCGCGCGTTGTGCCCGACCACTGAGCCACCTGACACCTGCGCCTCGGCGGCTACCTGTGCACCAGGCAAGATCAATGACGCACCAACCGCAGCGGGTAAAGCACTCGATGCGATGACGCCGGTGACCAAGTCCTGCGAACCCTGGACATACGTAGCCGGGGTTCCCAAGTCAAGCCAGTAAGCCGTTTCTACATAGGCCTGAATATGTGCGTTGTCGGCGAGCAAGCCAGGGAAGGTCTCGCGCTCAACCGATACCGCTCGATCCGTAGGGATCGTGGCGATGACTTTGCGCTTAAAGATGTAACAACCAGCGTTGACTTGATTGGTCACCGGCTCTGGCATCTTTTCCAAGAAATCCTTAACTCGCCCATTGTCGTCGCTAGGAACACAGCCGAATCTGCGCGCATCATCGACTTCGACTAGGTGCAAGGTGACGTCCGCATTGGCCGAGGCGTGCACGGCGAGCTGAGCGGTCAAGTCATGTCCGGACAACACGTCACCATTGAAAACAATCACTGGTTCATCTGGACCGCATGTCAGGCCAGTCGCAGCGTTAGCAATGGCTCCCCCTGTCCCCATGGGGTGGTCTTCGGTAATGAAAACTAATTCGACGCCATCGAATGTGGCACCGTCAAAGGCTTGCGCAAACAATTCGGCTCGATAGGACGTCGCCAAAATGATGCGACCCACACCCGCATCACGTAAGCGAGCAAATTGGTGGGCAAGGAATGGGACGCCAGCCACGGGGAGAAGCGGTTTGGGTGTGGTGAGAGTCAATGGACGCAGGCGGGTTCCTTCACCACCGACAAGGACTATCGCTTCCAACACAGACCAGAGCCTACGCTTGGGCCTTATGAAACTGGTGGACCTATTCGCGCAACGCTTGAAGATGGATCCAGCTGGACCTCTCATCACCTACTACGACACAGACACCGGTGAGCGCATCGAGTTGTCCGCCACCTCACTGGCGAACTGGATTAACAAAACGGCGAACTTCCTCACCGATGAATTGATGGTCGACGAAGGCGACACCATCGACCTCAACCTTCCGTTACATTGGCAGAGCATTGTCTGGCTGCAAGCGGCCTGGGCCTGTGGCGTATCGGTTGATGTCGAGACGCTTTCCCCCCGCAGTGTGGTCGTCACCTCACAAGCACACCTGCCATCGTCTCCAGCCGATGAGTTCGTGGTGCTCTCGCTTCGACCGCTCGGATTACCCTGCGATGTCGAGCTGCCCCCTGGCGCTCTTGACTTTGCTACCAGCGTGCGAACGCACGGCGACTACTTTGCAGGTCCGTCACTTGGAACAGATCGTCTCGCTCTGGTTGATGGCCAAGGAGAATTCACCGACAGCGACCTAGTGACCGCCTGGACCGATACCACGCGCGGAGATCACGAACGAGTGTTGTTCTGCGGCACCGATTTCACCGCCACGTCCATCGGCCAAGCATGGGTGGCAACGTTGATCAATCAAGGATCATTGGTTTTGGTCAGCCCGTCGGACCAAAGCCAAGAGCGTCTCACCGATCTCGCCCGCCAAGAAGGCACGCGAGCGATCATTCGCGGTTAGACAAAGGCCAATGACTTGGCCAGCGTGGCAGCCGTGTACGAGCAGGTGCCATTGACACACAAGGAGCCAGTGACCGCAAACTTGAACGGAACCGACTTGCCAACAATGCGAGTGATGGTGACGCGGAAGGTTCCCGTGCTGGTCACCGTTGCGGTGCCCACCTGAATCCAACGACCACGCTGGTAGGCACTCACGCGGACCGTCTTATCCTTGGACACCGCCGCAGGGCTCACGGAACCGGCAACAACAACGCGGCCCTTGACGCCCTTGCCAGCTGCAGTCACGACAAATGGCTTCGTGACGTGAACCGACACAACCGTTGAGCGCGTCTCTTGGTACATGCACAAACCAGCCACGCAGTCGCGCTTAGGAAGAAGGACCGTGAACTGGTTGATTCCCACCGGTGACCCAGCCGTTGGGGCGGTGAAACGTCCACGCGCATCCACGACGGCTGATCCAGCGCGAACCCAGGTCTTCGTGGTGGCGTTCCAGCGCTGCACAGCAACGGTCGAACCGGCGGCAACGTTCAACGGTGCCACGGTGCCACGGATCACTGGCTGGGTCTGAGCAACGATGCGAGCAACGGCTGCGGGTGCGACTACCCACTTGTTGGCAAACGCAACAGCGATTGCACGAGAGGTGGTGCTCTTGTAAAAGCAATTTCCGCCGCAGTTAACCGCGCCCTTGACTACCCGGTACGACTCACGGGTAGCCACCGCGGATGGACGAGAGAAGGTGAAGGCGCCGGTAGCTGAGACTTTGGCCGACGTGAGGTTCGCCCACACACCGGTGGTCGTGTTCTTGCGCTGCAAGATGACAGTGGCTCCGGCCGCTTGCTTAACCGGAAGCACCCGACCAGTCAAAGCCGCACGCGAACCAACAACAGTCTGGACAGCAGTGGTGGTAGGAGCCACAGTGAACGACGGCACGGGAGTCGCGCCTGGAACTTGGTACCAACGCGAGAGCAATGAAAGACGAGAGGTTGCCGTGCCACCAGCCAGACTCTTCATGACACCAGTGGAGCTCCACGCTTTAGCAGTGCGCACCGAACCACTTGCGTAACGATCGCTGAGGTCGAGGCGAACGACGTTGGGCAAGCCGAATGCGGTCGCAACAGTTGACTGCGTACGTACCTTGGGACCCCACAAAGCAAAGGACGAGTCGTACTTGGGATCCAAGCTCCAGTGGTCATCGACGCTGAGCAGGTACGAAACCTTTTCGCCCCACACATCTTCTGCGTTTTGGGTACGGCCACCGGTTGAGTGAAAGAAGAAGGCTTGAGCAGGTGCGCCCTGGAAAAGCACCGTTTGTGAGGACGTGGCAGAAACGTTGGTGGCCTTGACCGCGGCAGCCCAGCGCTCGCCCATGTAACTTGATTCCTTGATGAAACCGGCGAACACTAGGTCGCTCGTGTCGTTAAACACGTGGCACCAACAACCCGTGCGAACGCCGGCGCGGTACTTCACCAAGGCGTAACTGCGAGCGGCAACAACTTGTGCTTGCAAAGCAGCTTCTGGCCATGATGAAGGGACTTCAGCAACACCCTTGAGGTACTCGTCGTGGAGACGCAGCACATTTACGGCCGTAAGGGTGTTGCGCTTGGCAACACTGGAGTACTTGCCACGAAGTTCAAAGGTTCCATACCGGTAGCGGCGGCTCTCGCCAGAAAAAGTTGATGCGGTTGTGGCGTGGAGGACGGCTGGAGCCGTTCCATTGACACCAGGGTGGCGTGTACCCGACCAACGAACAACCAGTGGCGAACCGGTCGCCACCAGGATTCCATTTCGCTTGACCTGGGTTTGTGTTCCCACAATCGAAATCACAGCAACATCTTTTTCGGTCAATTTCACAGTCTTGGTACCCACCACGATGGTGGCTCGAGCTGAGGCGGAAGTCAGGCCTTCAACGCGCATGCGCATCGACGTCTTGAGGTAAGCCATACTCACGCGGACGTCCATGTCGTCGCGGAACGACGTCACCGCAGCACCCGTGTAGTAGTACTCAAGAATTTGCTTGGCGGTACGACCCTCAGTTGCCTGACCGCGCGCGCCAACCTGGCTCATCCCGATGCCATGGCCCCAACCACTACCGGTGAAGGTAAACGAAGCGGGAACACTGGCGCTGGCAGCCTGCGCGATTGTCGGTACGGCCAAAATGCTCACAAAAATGGCAGGGACACTCAGCAACGCACAAGCGCGTGAGATCCAGCGGTTCATGAGGTAAGTCCTTTACGAGGGGAAGGTGCCCAGGACCGCGGCACAGGTATTCATCGGCACGACCCCAGCCGGACTTAAGCCCCCATTTGGGGGTTTCTAGGCACAAAAAGGTCTTTTTTCGGGCGGTCGGACACCGTGCGCCCCACGTGGATAGGGTCAGCGCTACCGTCTTTGAGGGAGCGTTATGGA
Organism: Actinomycetes bacterium; assembly: GCA_037130835.1. GTDB lineage: Bacteria > Actinomycetota > Actinomycetes > UBA12327 > UBA12327 > AcAMD-2. The sequence goes on along the minus strand of JBAXSF010000005.1, from coordinate 11,644 downwards.
CAAGGTCGTCGCCTCAGCCGCCCAAGCAGTGGCCGATATCAGCAGCGGAGCCTCGCTAGCTGTCGGTGGATTTGGGCTCTGCGGAATCCCCAGCGAGCTCATCGCGGCTGTCCACGCCACCGGAGTCAGAGACTTGCGTGTGGTCAGTAACAACTGCGGTGTTGACGACTGGGGTTTGGGAATCTTGCTCAGCGCCAAGCGCATCGCCCGCACGACGTCGTCCTACGTTGGCGAAAATAAAGAATTCGAGCGCCAATTCCTCACGGGTGAGCTTGAGGTTGAACTCGTTCCACAAGGCACGCTTGCTGAGCGACTTCGCTCTGGTGGATGTGGGATCCCTGCCTTCTTCACCGCAGCGGGAGTGGGCACACAAGTCGCCGATGGTGGACTTCCTTGGCGCTATAACGCGGATGGTTCCATTGCGCTGGCTTCGCCGGCGAAAGAAACGCGTCAGTACCACGGAACCGAATACGTACTTGAGGAATCCATTACTACTGACTTCGCACTTGTTCGAGCCCTACGTGGCGACCGCCATGGCAACTTGGTGTTCCATGAAAGTGCGCGCAACTTCAATCCCCTGGCAGCAATGGCCGGCAAGATCACCATTGCTGAAGTCGAGGAACTCGTAGAGCCCGGTGATCTTTCGCCAGACAGCATCCATTTGCCTGGTGTATTTGTGCAACGCGTTGTTGCCCTGACGCCGGAACAGGCTGAAAACAAGCGCATCGAGCGCCGAACAGTGACCCCAGCCAGCACTGCCAAAGAAGGAGTGGCCTAATCATGGCGTTGACTCGTGAACAACTAGCCGCTCGAGTTGCTCAGGAACTCGAAGACGGTCAGTACGTCAACTTAGGCATTGGCCTTCCCACTTTGGTTCCCAACTATTTGGCGCCCGGCGTGGAAGTTGTCCTGCAAAGTGAAAACGGAATCTTGGGAGTTGGCCCGTACCCCCTCGAGGGAACCGAGGACCCTGACCTGATCAACGCTGGTAAGGAAACCGTCACCATCTTGCCTGGTGCTTCCTACTTCGACTCATCGTTGTCGTTCGGAATGATCCGTGGTGGCCACATTGATGCTGCGATCTTGGGCGCTATGCAAGTCTCACGAACCGGCGACCTCGCTAACTGGATGATTCCAGGAAAAATGGTCAAGGGTATGGGCGGAGCAATGGACTTGGTCCACGGTGCCAAGCGGGTCATTGTGATGATGGAACACGTTGCCAAAGATGGTTCACACAAGATTGTTGAAGAGTGCACGTTGCCCTACACCGGGCGAGGCGTGGTGGAACGCATCATTACGGATCTGGCCGTTATTGACGTCACCGACGACGGCCTCATCCTGCGCGAACTGGCACCTTCGGTAACGGTCGAGGAAGTCACGCAGGCAACGGGGTGCGCCCTCCAAGTGGCCAGCGACGTTCGCACCATGACCATCGCTTAGGCACGCTGAGCATCATGAAAAAAGCATCCATCCTGCTCGTTACGAGCAACGGTACCGGGATGGGTCACCTCACGCGGCAAAGTTCCATCGCCCGTGCACTCGGTACAGACGCGGATGTTTTCATTCTTTCAATGTCCGCAGGTATTACCGTTCTTGATCAATCCGAGTTTCGAACTGAATTCCTTCCCAGCTACCAAAAGCGTTGGATGCCACGGCGTGACTGGCACCAATACTTGCGCCAGCGAATAGTTGCGCTTGCTCGTGAAATTCAAGCCGACGTTATTTGCTTTGATGGAGTGGCGCCTTACGAGGGACTCATTCGTTCCCGCAGCGACCTCCCACAAACGGCCTTTGTGTGGTTTCGGCGCGGCTTGTGGCGGCGCGGCACGAATCTTCCTGCGCTGCGCTCAGCGCCCTTTTTTGATCTCATCATTGAGCCAGGCGACTTGGGTCAATCGCGAGACCAGGGTCCAACCAAAGACCTCGCTGCAGCTCGCATCGCACCGGTTTCGCTGCTGGATGTGTTGGACACCTGCGACAGAGATGAAGCGCGACTTGCTCTCGGCCTTCCGACTGAAGGCAAGATCGCTCTTGTCTCGTTAGGTTCTGGAGCAGTAGGTCTAGATGCGGAACTAAGGGAAGCGGCGTGTGCCCATGTGCTCGACCAGGGCTGGCAGGTGGCTACTACCCAAGCCATCTTGGAAGGCTCCATGTCCACAGCCAACGGAGTGCATGTACTTCAGCGAATCTACCCACTGGCTCGATACATCAAAGCTTTTGATTTGGTGGTTTCAGCAGCCGGGTACAACGCTGTCCACGAGTTTGTGCCAGCTGGTATCCCTTCGGTCTTCGTCCCCAACACTCACACCAGCACCGATGACCAGGTTGCCCGCGCTCAGGGATGCCACGACGCCGGTTTAGCGCAGTGGTCACACCCAGACGTAGGGATTGCTGGCCTCACCGCAGCGATTGACCAGGCAATCACCAACAGTGCCGAGATTTCCCAAACTATTGCGCGTCGGGCCGCGGGTGCAGGAGGCAGCCAAGAAGCTGCCGCACTCTTGCTCAAACTTGCAACCACCTTTGGAACAGACCGCCCATCGCTGCCAACGCGAGCCAAGCGCAATCAGTTTCTTTGGCAGCAAGATGCAAAGCGCTTACTCCGCTCAATGATCAGCACAAAGATCATCCCCTCTCGCAGACAAATCAGTGAGCCTGCGGACCTGCTCGAGGTGAACCTTGAGATCAGCCGCGAGTCCATGCCCGCTGGCGTCGTTGCTGAATCCACGGCTGCCGGAAGTAGCCCCACTTCTGCTGGCCAGCTAACCCTGCGACAAACCAGTGAGCTCACCACTGACCTTGTGCAAGGCAGCGATCCCTTCGAACACATTTCGCCGAACGCGTCCCTGGCATATTGGCAGGAGCGTACGGCGATCTTGCATCGGTTCTACCGGATCAAATCCACTAGTATGAGCACGCGGAAATGACCCAGATCCACGGATCAAAATGGCACGAAGGAGGCACGTACTGTGGCTGACCAGCCCCCCATTCATGTGGATGTTGTGGTCATCGGCTTGGGATACGTGGGGTTGCCACTGGCGCAAGGAGCATTGAACCGGGGGCTTTCGGTCACAGGGCTCGATCTCTCGACAAGAGTCATCGACACGTTGATGTCTGGCAGTTCGCACATTGATGACATCTCTGATGCTGATGTAAAAAAGATGCTGGATCAAGGCTTCACGGCTACGAGCAATCCTGAGGTCCTTGCCGGAGCCGACGCAGTCGTGATCTGTGTGCCAACACCGCTTGATTCTGATGGTGGCCCGGACCTCGCAGCAGTGCACGGGGCAGTGGACACCATTCGGCAGTATCTACACAAGGGAATGCTTGTCGTCCTTGAATCCACCACCTACCCAGGTACCACCGACGATGAAGTGCGACCGGTTCTTGAAACCACCGGCCTCATCGCTGGCACGGATTTCCATCTCGCCTTTTCACCCGAACGCATTGACCCTGGCAACGACACCTATGGCATTCACAACACGCCAAAGGTTGTCGGTGGCGTCACCGCGCAATGCACTGAGGCTGCAAGTGTGTTTTACAGTAAATTTGTTGACACTGTTGTTCCTACGAAGTCAGCTCGCGAAGCAGAAACAGCCAAGTTGCTAGAGAACACATACCGGCACATCAACATTGCTCTCATGAACGAAATGGCGCAGTTTTGCCACGACCTCAACATTGACCTCTGGGATGTCATTGAAGCAGCGAAGACCAAGCCCTTTGGATTTCAAGCGTTCTACCCGGGACCAGGCGTTGGTGGACATTGCATCCCGATTGATCCGAACTACTTAGGTTTTCAAGTTCAAAGCAAATTGGGATATCCCTTCCGATTTGTCGAGCTTGCGCAAGAAATCAATGCTTCAATGCCCACCTACGTATCGCGGCGTGTGCAGGAAGCTCTCACGGCACAAGGGAAAGCAATCGAAGGTGCTCGAGTGCTTTTGCTAGGAGTGACCTACAAGGCCAACATTGCGGACGAACGGGAGTCTCCAGTTCGCCCCCTGGCTGACGAGCTAGTCACCCTTGGCGCGGCCATTTCTTATTTCGACCCTTACGTCGAACACTGGACCACCGCATCAGGAAGTTACGACCGAGTCCCAGACCTCCTGACTGCCGTGGCCGAAGCCGATTGTGTCGTGCTCCTCCAGGCACATGCTGACTTCGACTTTGATGCAATCGCTAGAGCCTCGAAGCTACTTCTCGACACACGTGGCGTCCTAGCCGCGTCAGCAAACGTCACTCGACTCTAGGGAGTCCATGCGGTGCGGGTCCTGGTCGTAACAGTCGTTCATCGACCTGACGATGCCCGTATTCGGCAGCGACAAATCTCCGCCCTGCTTGATGCCGGGCATACCGTTACTTATGCTGCTCCCTTTTCTGCTTGGGGAGTCGAACCAAGTCCAGCGGAAAATCTCACCCTGATTGATACGCCCCGCTCAAGCGGGATCAAACGGATGAAAGCGGTACGGGCTCTGCCCGCTCTCCTGGGTGACGAACTCAATCGCGCCGACGTCTGCCTAGTGCATGATCCCGAACTCGTTCCGTGGCTATTACGCCAACGAGGACACCCAGCCGCACTGGTCTGGGACATTCATGAAGACACAGCGGCCGCTGTCAGCATGAAGAGTTACGTCCCTGCGCTCCTTCGTCCGTTCGTTCGTTGGTACGTGCACAGGCTTGAGGCGCGCGCGGAACGTTACCTCCACTTGCTGTTGGCCGAGGACGCCTACCAAGAACGGTTTTCTTCGCCGCACCCGGTGATCCCCAACTCAACGCCCGTTCCTGTTGAGGTTGCTCAGCCCCACGCTCTACGGGCGGTTTATGTCGGGCGCGTGAGTAAGGCGCGTGGCGGACTCGATCTGATCATGGTGGGACGCGAGCTTGCAGCCCGTGGGTCAAAGGTCAGCATCGAGGTCATCGGAGATGCGGACACGGACATGGTCGGACCCCTCACCCAAGCCCACAGCGACGGGGACCTCATCTGGCATGGCTATCTCGAAAACCAGACCGCGCTGCGCATCATTGAGGGCTCTATCGCCGGCCTCTCGCTACTCCACGACGAAGAAAACTATCGACACTCACGTCCCACCAAAATTATCGAGTACATGGCCCGCGGAATTCCAGTGGTGACCACTTCCATTCCACTAGCGCGCCAACTAGTGGAAGACAACCACTGCGGCGTGATCGTTCCCTTCAGCGACGCGGACGCCGTTGCCACTGCCGTGGAGAAACTGGCAAACGACCTGACTCACGCGGGCGCTCTTGCTCAGGCCGGACATGTGGCGGCGTTACGAGATTTCAATTGGAATGAAGACAAAAAGGATTTCCTCAGCATCCTCGAACAGTGGACTCGTCAATGAAGTCCACCCTTGCCTTCCGGATGAGGAAACGCAGAGCACTCGGCGCAGCACGTGCCCTTGAGCAAGCCGGAGACCACGCTGGTGCAGCAGCGACCTTGACCACACTTGCCCACAGCGCACCAGACCAAGCAACAGCTATTGAACTGTCGGCGTTGGCTGCAGAATGCCTGCTTCGGGCTGGTGACGTACCTGCTGGCATCGTCGACCTGATCCGCGAACTCCTCACATTGGCTGATGAGAGCGCGCCTGAGGAGTCACTGAAACTCCTCACCCGAGCCTGCTCACTGGCCTTTGCTCCGTCCCGCCACCTGGCGGGTAAGACTTCACCGATCTGCACCGATCCCGAAGCTTTCATGGCTGCCTTTCAAGCGTCGCCATCCTGGACCAACCTCACCGCATCCGGCCCACCTCGCACCACAAGCCCACGCGGTGATGGCCCGCTCTCGGTCTTGGTGCTGGCTGATTCTGATCATCGATTCAGTCGCCCACTCATTGATGCCATCGAAGCGATTGATTCCACTCTTGATTTCACTGTCCGCACACTGGATGACATTGCTGGTTCGTCAAAGTCCAGCTGGCCCCTTCGCCCCTTCGAGCAAATTCAGGCGCGTAGCAAAGACGCCGACACCATGAACGTCAGCGAGGCCTGGTACCGCACACTGCTCGAAGCAGTTGAGGGTTTTGATGTCGTGTGGGTGGAATGGTGCCAACGCACCGCCGTGCTTGTTTCCTTGCTTGACTTGCCACACACCAACGTGGTGATCCGACTTCACTCGTTTGAAGCGTTCACGGTCTTTCCGCACTTACTCAAGACGTCCGGAATCGACTCACTGGTAACAGTGTCACCGGCCTTACACTCGCTCATTAATCGCCTTCGTCCAGCACTTGCACCTCAATCCGTCATGATTCCCAACGCGGTCGAACTGTTGACATTCGCCGGTCAGAAATCAGAGCGTGCAGCTCACACCTTGGGCTTGATTGGGTGGAATGCTCCCGACAAAGATGCGGTTTGGGCCCTTGACCTTCTGGCTCAACTCAGGCAAGTCGACCCGCGCTGGGAGCTGGTGATTGCAGGTGCGGGGCCGACAGACAATGCGCATCCCTACGAGAAGGACTACGAAGCCGCAGTTCGTGCGCGAGCAGACCAGCCTGATGTGGCCGGCGCTGTCACATTCCTAGGACAACGCGATGACATTGCGGTAGTCCTTCAAGACGTTGGAGTCATCGTCTCTTCCAGCGTGCGCGAATCGTTTCATGTCGCTGTCGCTGAAGGAATCGCCAGTGGCGCCTTCCCCGTCATTCGTGACTGGCCCTCACTCGCGGCGTTCGGCGGGCCACATGGGACGTGGCCATCGGGTTCAATCGTGTCTACGCCAGAGCAAGGCGCCGAACTCATCCAGCGTGAATTCAACTCTCACTACGATGCTGAATCCTTGCTCGCAAACATCAGCGCATTAGATTCGTCAACTACTGCCCACGCCATGCGTGCGGTACTTCGAGGAAATTCGTCCTAGGACGGCTGCCCCAAGACCACATGCCGAACCGTGCCAAAGTTTTCTGACCGCGTGATCCGTCGACCATCAACGATGGTCTTCAAGCCTGCCAAATCCTGACTCCTCAGCGAGGTGTATTCAACGTGATCGGCCTGCACAACAGCCGCATCGACACTGTCGCCTAAGTGGAACGGGGTGAAGCCCAAACGTGTCAGTTCGTCGTCGGAATACATCGGGTCATGAACAAGCACTTCGGCGTTGCGACGCTTTAACGCATCTACGGTGGCGAACACGCCGGAAAATGCGGTTTCCTTCACGCCACCGCGATAGGCGGCACCCAGGACTACAACGCGAGCTCCCGACAAGTCGCCAAAGTTTTCCTCAAGTAGTCCAACCGTGTACTCCGGCATGGCGGCATTGGCTTCACGAGCTGCTCGCACAACTGTGGCTTCCGAATCGTTCCACAAGTACAACCGTGGATAGACGGGAATGCAGTGGCCACCAACAGCAATTCCAGGGGAATGAATGTGGCTGTACGGCTGACTGTTACTTGCCTCAATCACCGCATGAACATCGATGCCGTGCTTGGCGCCAAAGACCGCAAACTGATTAGCCAAACCAATATTGACATCGCGGTAGGTGGTCTCAGCCAACTTGGCGAGCTCCGCTGCCTCTGCGCTACCCAGATCCCACACACCATTAGCCCGATTCAAATCCGGACGGTCATCAAAGTCCAAAACTTCGTTGTAAAACTCAATGGATTGGTCGGCACTGGATTGATTAATCCCGCCAACCAACTTGGGATAGCGGCGCAGGTCAGCAAAAACACGGCCGGTCAAGACGCGTTCAGGGCTAAATGCCATAAAGAAGTCTTCGCCAGGAACCAAACCGCTTAGTTCCTGCAATTTGGGGGCGAAGCGGGTGCGAGTGGTGCCGACCGGAAGCGTCGTTTCATAGATCACCAATGTCCCCGGACGCAGTCCGCGACCAATATCGCTGGTCGCCGAATCCATCCAACCAAAGTCGGGAATTCCATCGTTGTCAACAAACAGGGGAACGACGACGACGACGACATCACTGTTTGACACAGCTTCCGTGGTGTCGGTTGTTGCCGTCAGATTGCCTGCTTTGACCGCAGCGGCAAGGCGCTCAGCAAGTTCATACTCGCCAGGGAACGGCTCTTGACCAGCATTGACGAGGTCCACGACGACGGGATTGGCGTCTGCACCGAAAACGGTTGCACCCTTGGATGCATACTGAGCCGCTAACGGTAAGCCAATTTTTCCCAGACCTACAACTGTCACTTTCACTTATGGCCCCTTGACCGTCATCACGCCACGCATAGTTCGATACATCCGACTCTACGAAGCCTTTGTTTAGTACATTGTGATTAATACTAATCATAGTTTGATGGGATTCCCGATGCACGTCACGTCCATAGTTGGAGCGCGTCCCCAGTTCGTCAAACTCGCAGCAATTTCTCGAGCCTTTGACGAAGCATCGGTTGATCACACGATCATTCACACCGGTCAGCATTACGACCCAAGTTTGAGCGATGTCTTCTTTGCGGACCTCAAAATTCCAGCGCCCGACATCCAACTCGGTATCGGGTCCGCAACTCAGGGAATCCAAACCGGAAAGATTTTGGAAGCCCTGGAGCCCATCCTTTCCGACCTCGCGACGGATTGGGTGCTGGTCTACGGCGATACCAATTCCACGTTGGCCGCGGCAGTGTGTGCGGTGAAGTTGCATATCCCAACGGCTCACCTTGAAGCTGGGCTCAGGTCGTTCAACCGACTGATGCCTGAAGAACACAATCGTGTACTGACCGACCATGCAGCAGACTTGCTACTCGCCCCCACTCGCACCGCGATGGGCCACCTAAGCCGAGAAGGGCTCGGTGACAGGTCTCACCTCGTCGGCGATGTGATGACTGATATCTGTCTTGCTATCCGCGACGTGGTTTTGGCTGATCCGCAAAAGTTCCAGTCACTTCCGCTCGGTCAGCCGGATGAAAACTACCTACTGGCCACGATCCACCGAGCAGAAAACACTGACGATGCCGATCGATTGGCATCAATTATTTCCGCACTTCAGGGCCTGTCTCAGAGCGTATATCTACCGGTGCATCCGCGCCTTGGAAATCGCGCGCAGCAACTCAACATTGAACTGCATAAGGGGTCACTCGTCCCCGTTCCACCTTTGGCCTACCCACAACTTATCCAAGCAGTGCTCGGCTCTCGTGGAGTCATAACTGACAGCGGCGGATTACAAAAAGAGGCCTACCTACTTCAACGTCTAACCACGACACTGCGCTCGGAAACCGAGTGGGTCGAAACCCTTGATGATGGCTGGAACGTCCTCGCACCAGACTTGGAAAACCTTGATCAAATCTCGCAACGAGCCACACCCAAAGTTCAAGGTGAGAAGACTTTCGGCGATGGACGAGCAGCCAACAACGTTGCATCGCTACTGGAGAGATTTACCCCTTAAGCCCATCGGCCAAACACGACGCCAGTACGTCTTGCTGGTCCTCCTAGGTAGTAATCTCGTGCCATGACATCAGCTGGCTCGACGGCACCTGGCGCAGATTTGTCACCACGAACCCCGCGCATTGTGATGATCGTCGACAACACCATCGACGGTGACTCACGAGTCCAAAAGTCAGCACGATTCATGGCATCCCTGGGCTGGGAAGTTTTTCTCGTCGGTCGCTCGCCCAGCACCGAACGCCAAACAACCAGACTCGATGCTGCCGTCGTTATTAAGGCTCCCACCGAGCTGACCCTGCACAAGCGCCCCACATTGGCGCCTCGGCGGACCCTCAAGTCCGCTTTTGCGTACCGCGACAAGAGCCAAGCATCAGCGGCCACCTTGCGCGCTAAGTGGCGCAAGATTGACTTTGACAGCTACCTCGCAACTCACACTGGCATTCCCGCCTTCCTTAAGAAGATAAGTTTTGTCCTTCAGCGAGCGATGCACCGACTGCGCAACGATCAGTTCAAGCGCCGTGTAAGCCAGGCCAAGGCGCCCCGACGATTTGCTGGCTTCACCGGGCGGTCAGCGCGCAACACGTGGTCATACGATGACCCCTTTTTGGCTGACCTTGAACTCGCCATCGCTCCTGTACTAGCGGAGTTAGCGCCCGACCTCATTCACGCTCACGACTACCGAAGCATCGGCATCGCTGTTCGTTACGCAGATCGCTGTTCGAGGAAGGGCAAGCGTCCTCCGGTGGTCTACGACGCTCACGAATTCCTCCCCGGAATTGAAGGGATAGCTGACGCACGGAAACGTCGCGGAAACGAAACCTATGAGGCGTTCTACCTGCGCAAGAGCGATGCGATCATCACCGTTGCCGAGGGAATCAGGCAGGAATTAGTCAACCGCCACGGGTTAAAGCAAAACCCCATGATCGTGGCCAACGTTCCCATGGCTCGGGCCAGCCATTGGAATGAATCCGATCCGGACCTTCGGTCAACCCTTGGATTGCCACCGGAAGCCAAGATTCTCGTCTACGTGGGTGGCGCCGCTCCTCGACGCGGACTTTCTACCGTGATCGAGGCACTGACTGAGCTTCATGGTGTCCACTTCGCCATCTTGACAAAGCCGGGTGCTTACGTGAACCAACTTCACGATGAGGCGGACGCACTAGGTGTCGGTGACAGATTCCATTCCTTGCCCTACGTTCACCCGGATCAAGTGTCGAGCTTTGTCCGCAGCGCCAACATCGGCTTGTCACCACTGCACGTCACCCTGAACCACACCTGGGCATTGCCCACCAAGTTATTTGAGTACGCCCACGCCAGGTTGCCCATCATTACCAGCGCGGTAGCTGCCTCCACTGAATTTGTTGAGTCCAATGGCATTGGCAAAGCCTTTAAGGTCGGTGACACTGAGGATTTTGTTCGCGTCGTCACTGATGTACTCGCCCACGAGCAATCTTTCAAGGAGCGGCTCAACGATCCTGAATTTCTCAATACCTGGACGTGGGAATTCCAGTGCTTGCCAGTTGATGCCCTCTACCGAGCGCTCCTCAAATCGGGCCCTTCCATCAAAGAGCAGGAAATCGCCTCAACGGAAAGCACTTTGGAGAGTGGCCACCAGTCAACAGTCGAACAGATCGCTTCAGCGAGCGGATTGCTCCTGGGTCGAGCCGATGGCCATCACCTAGCCAAGCGCAACGATGTAGCGGCAGTTGACCTCAATCGGGCTTCCGAAGTCCTCTTCCATCGTTCATTGCATTTCGACAACCCTGCATCTCCCATGGCTCAAGATCCCAGCGGCTTCCTCAACGACTGGAGGCAGTCACCCTCGGTTCAGGATTTGGCGATCCGACGAAGGTCTGAGGCCAAGTCCCTTGAGCCGGTCGATTCAGTGGCGATCCTTTCGCACTCTAATCTTTCGTTCATCGACTCATTGGCTGCCGGGTTGTCAAGCCTAGGTATTGCGAGCACCACAGTGGATACCTCCAAACTGTTGGTACCTGATGTACGCAGACCCACTGCTTGGCACATTGAGCAACGCTTGAAGCTTTCCACCAACACCGCGCCAACCGTGCTTAATCCTGAGCTTTCCAAGAACATCGGTTCGGCTAATACTGTCTGGGTTGAATGGTGTCAACGCCTTGCGGTTCGAATGTCACTTCAAGCGCGAAGTTCGCAGCGCCTCATCGTCCGGCTCCACTCCTTTGAAGCGTTCACGATCTTTCCGCACCTGGTGGATTGGTCAAACGTTGATGATCTGGTCTTTGTGGCTCCACACATTCGAGACCTGATCATTCCTCAGCTC
>JBAXSF010000049.1:0-9305 GCA_037130835.1 Actinomycetes bacterium | reverse complement strand
AGGTTTTCGCCCTTGCTCTTCGCCACAGCGTTGAGCTCGCGCTGAAAATCGACCATCTTGGCCTGCAAAGACTCATCAGCTGCCCCAAGGATTCGCACCGCCAAGAGCCCCGCATTGCGCGCGTTGTCCACGGCTACGGTGGCAACCGGAACACCAGCGGGCATTTGAACGATCGACAACAGCGAATCCAAACCGTCAAGGTTTTTCAGTGATACCGGAACGCCGATCACCGGCAACGGCGTTACAGCGGCCAACATCCCCGGCAGGTGTGCCGCGCCACCAGCACCCGCGATGATCACCTTCAAGCCACGACTAGCCGCGGTTTGTCCGTACTTGATCATTTCTTCCGGCATGCGATGGGCAGAAACCACGTCAGCTTCGTAAGCAACGCCAAACTCCTCGAGTGCCTCGGCTGCGGCCTGCATTACCGGCCAATCCGAATCGCTGCCCATCACCAATCCAACGATGGGCGAGATGTTTTCAGTCATTGCTTCACTCCGTGATTTCGCCGGTGAGGTACGCAGCCGCATGCCGACCACGCTCAAGTAAATCTGCTAAGTCGTCGCCAACAACGGTGACATGCCCAACCTTGCGACCAGGGCGGACTTCTTTGCCGTACATGTGAATTTTCAGACCAGGGTCACGAGCCATGCAATGCAAGTATGCGTGATACATGTCGGGGTGATCGCCCCCGAGCACATTCACCATGACCACGTGAGGCGCCAGCGCCGCAGTGGAACCTAGGGGCAGGTCCAGTACAGCGCGCAAGTGCTGTTCGAACTGACTTGTCACGGCGCCATCAATCGTCCAATGCCCACTGTTGTGGGGGCGCATGGCTAATTCATTCACCACTACGCCATTGGTCGTCAAGAACATCTCGACAGCCAGCATGCCAGTGACGTCGAGTAGCTGTGCGATCTGCAAGGCGATGGCCTGCGCCTGGATCGCGGTATCTTCATCGATGGGGGCCGGTGCAATCACCTCGCGGCAGATGCCATCGCGCTGGATTGTTTGAACTACCGGGTACACCGCTGCTTGTCCATGAGGCGACCGCGCAACTTGGACCGCCAACTCGCAGGTGAAATCGACTTTCTCTTCCACCAGCCAGCGCACGTTACTTCCCGACAACGCAACAGCGGCTTCCTCGGCGGACGAAACAACCATCACGCCCTTGCCGTCATAACCACCACGGGCGGTCTTGAGAACGACTGGCCATCCAACCGTGGCAGCGAAGTCAGCGACGTCCTCCGCACTGGTTACTTCACGCCACAAGGGCGCGGGGATTCCCGCAGCAGACAACGTGGTACGCATGTGCAACTTGTCTTGAGCGTTGACCAGAGCATGCGGACCCGGGCGCACCGCGATGCCCGCAGCGATCAGGGCGTCAAGATGTTCGGTTGGAACATGTTCGTGATCAAAGGTGATGACGTCACAGTCACGGGCAAAGGCGAGCAAATCATCGACGTTGTCGTGATTGCCAATCACCGTTGCAGGGACAACCTGGGCGGCTGATTCCTGAGCATCCGCCGCAAGGACGGTGAACTTCACTCCCAGACCAATCGCAGCTTGCGCACACATGCGGGCCAATTGGCCTGCGCCCACCATGCCCACCACCGGGAAACTCACTCCCTCAGACTACCCGCCGCGTGTACCGGGTCGTTGTGCGGAGCAGGTAACCTGTCAGACATGAGGGCTCTGTATCACCGGTTCCAGCACCTCATCCATGAACTCGCAAAGTTCGGCATCGTCGGCGCTTTTGCTTTCGTCATCGATGTTGGGTCCTTCAATCTCTTGCGGTACGTGGGTGATGTCGGACCGCTGACATCCAAGGGAATTGCCGCCCTGCTGGGAATGACCTTCGCTTACTTCGCCAACAGGCACTGGACCTGGGGGGATCGAGAGCGCACGAGTTTTCGTCGCGAATACTTGTTGTTCTTCATAGTCAACGGCGTTGCCCTCGTCATCGCTGAAAGTGCACTATTTATCAGCCACTACGTTCTCGGTTACCAATCAGTTCTCGCCGACAACATTTCAGCAAACGGCATCGGACTACTCCTGGGCACCTTATTTCGGTTCTACGCTTATCGCCGCTGGGTATTTCCCGAAACTGTTGATGCTGCGCTCGTTGATGACTCCACACCACCGTCCAAAACCTCACCGAACGTATGATTGCCACTTTCTAGATCTCTGGCGTCTTCGTCTCGCTGAATAAGGAATAAAGCAAACGTCGTTGGCCTGGTATTGATCAACTCCAATCGGCCACCCAAGTTTTCGATGAGTGCGCGCGCCACGGACAGGCCCAGACCACTGCTACCGCCACCGCTGATGTTGCGCTCAAACATAGATTTCGATAACTCTGGAGTAACTCCGGAACCCTCATCACTGATTTCCACCACCACGAGCCCTGCTGTGTCGCGGACCCGAACGGAAAGCCTGCCTTCGCCGTGCACAAGCGCGTTGTCAAACAAAGTGGCAAAGATCTGACGCAGTGGGCCATCGCCCCCTCGTACTGTGACCGCTGGCGCCGCAACCTCAATGCTTCGATCGGCGCGCGCAAAGAGCGGGAGCCATTCAGCTTCTTGTTGTGACAACACGGAAGCCAGGTCAGCCTCTGCCTTACCGATCTCCGACTGGCGAGCAGCGATCAGCAAGTCCGAGATCACAACTCGCAGGCGGTCAATCTGCTCATGCGCAGCATGGGCGCCTGCGCGAGCCGATGCATAATCCGAACGGTTCGCGGCATCAATAACTTCATCGAGTTGCAATTCGACCGCTGTTAATGGGGTACGGAGTTGGTGGGTCACATCCGCCACGAATCCTCGCTCAGCACGCAATAGTTCAGCCACGCGAACGGAACTGGAATCCAAGCTGTCTGCTACCTGATCCAAGTCCGCCATCCCATAGCGGCGAGCTGGGCGCAAATCCCCCGACCCAATGCGCGAGGCGTCTTCGGCAAGATCAACCAAGACTGTGGTGAGCATGCGAGAGCGTCGTATGGCAATCAAAAATCCAATAAGCAACGCAAAAATGACGATTCCGGAAATTTTCACTGCGACAGTAGCCAACGAAACGATGGAATCAGTGGGTTCAGTGATGATCACCGTCACCCCACCGGAATTCCCGGCTCCTTGTTCGGAGGATTTCTGAGGTTGCGAACCAAAGGTCAGCGTTCGACCCGTGGGGAAAGTAACCACCGTGAGGCGCTTGCGCTCGAGGTAGGGACGCAAGGACTCTGTGTCCACTGGCAATCCTGCCTTAATGCGGTAATCCACCACTTGGGCGTCAAGTTGCGCCTCAGATGCGGCGAAAGCCTTCACCTTCTGCCTAATCCCGTAGTTCGAGTACCCCAAGAGTGGGATGGCAATCAGTAGGGCAGTGATGAAAACCGTCGTGAGGATGGTGAAAATGATTCTGCGGCGCACGTTATTCCCCTGATTGAGATTCAAATCGCAGGCCAACTCCACGTACCGTTGAGATATAACGCGACTCGGTAGCAGAGTCTCCAAGTTTGCGACGCAACCACGACACGTGCATGTCCAAGGTCTTGCTCGACCCATACCAGTGGGTGTGCCACACCTCGCGCATCAAACGTTCACGCGGGATGGTGGTTCCGTGTTCGCGCATCAGGGCATGGAGCAAGTCAAATTCCATCCGGCTCAACGTCAACTCACGCGTGCCTACCCACGCCTTGCGCGCGTCGGCATCAAGGACAACATCTTGAACGCGCAACGTGTTGAGTTCCCCGACTTGACCACGACGCAACAGTGAACGAATGCGCGCCATCAATTCCTTAGAGCGAAATGGCTTTGAAACATAATCATCAGCGCCCATCTCGAAGCCGACGACAACATCCATCTCGGCGCCACGGGCTGTCAAGATCAAAATAGGCAAACGTGCATCTTCCGAGCGCAAGGTGCGGCACACTTCCAAGCCATCAAGGTCAGGCAACCCCAGATCGAGGACCACGAGGTCTTGGTTTCCTGCACGAACTTGTGCCAGCGCTGACTTTCCTTCTGCCACGACATGAACGTCGTGCCCCTCGCGTTCGAGAGCTCGCGCCAAGGGCTGGGCGATCGCTAGATCGTCCTCCACAAGAAGCACTCGTCCCATATCTCCAACATAGCCCTATCTCGACAGGGCTGACCCGAGAAGGGCGCGAAGAGTGGCAGGCACGCCTACCAATAGCTCGTCAGAATCGGCGAGGAGTTCAACCAGCCACACATCGGTTGCTGCGGCAGCCACCGTGGCGCAATGTCTAACGCGCGCCACGTCTGCCGATTCATCGTCGGCGCGAACCAGGACCCCCACACCCCGAGCCGCAGCAAGCCAACTGCGATCAGTGGTTACATCATGTCCGCTGGACACATCAAGGCCATCACGATTTGCCGACACCGCGACTGCCTGCGTCGTGTCACTACTGATGGTGGACACCACCCAACCGACAGCGCCGATCGCCTCGCTGGCTGAATCCACGACCGCCACAACTCGATCTAGTGCACTCAGGCCTTGTGACATCACCATAACCCGAAGGCCCGCTTCCAACGCATTCGTTGCACGCTCAGCATTGGTCGCCCATTCAGGGCCAGAGCGCCGGCGCCGGCGGCGCTCGACTGGTTCCGACAGCGGGGTATCACGACCGGCTAACAGGACGCGGCTCGAACCTTCACGCTTCGCTGCATATTGAGCTTCGTCTGCCCATCCCATCAGCCGTCGAGATGTGACCTCTCCTGCACCATTAACCATCGACGTTGACGCCACGCCCACCGCCAGACCACCGGGGTACGCCGAGCGCTCAAGAGCGTTCAAGATGGAATTCGCCACTTTTTCAGCGGTGTCCAAGGCAACATTGGGTAAGACGATGGCGAACTCGTCGCCACCGATGCGACCAGCGAGCGCGCGCGCGACATGACCTGTGGCTTGCGAAATGGCATCAGCACAAGCACGGATTAACCGGTCGCCCGCCTGGTGCCCTTCATTATCGTTAGCAAATTTCAAACCATTAACGTCCGCCATTACGACTGAGACCGGATCACCACTGACCTGATACTCAACAAGAGCGCGCTCAAGGGCTAGATCCACCGCACGACGGTTAGCCAAACCAGTAAGCGGGTCGCTGTAGACCAAGTGCTCGACCTGGGAAAAGCGCTCAGCTTGTGCGATTCCCGATGCCAAGACAGCCGATAGGACTTCCGCCAGTTGACCGTCCTCTTCATTGAACGGCTCTTGACTGCTCAATCTGGTGGCATACAGCTCGCCCCACACGCGCCCCTCCAACAAGATCGGGGCTACCACCGCCGACCCCTTATTTCGAAGGGTCAAATAGCGAAGAGCGTCGTCATCACCTACCGGCGGATCCAGGCTCACGACAAAAGGTGAGGGATCTTTGAGCAGCAAGGGAAACGACGGGAGGTCTTGAAATCCTTGGTCAAGCGGTCGTGGCTCTTCCCAACTCGACAGGTCGCCAACATTGATCACCGTGCGAACAGTCCCACGCTCGCGTTCAAGGTAGCCAATAGAAACCGAAGCCGCACCAAGCGAGGTGCAGGCTTCATGGGCGGCAGTTTCGAGAAGGTCAACGAGTTCTTGCGGCTCGGCCAGGATGCGCGCAAGACGAGCCACACTGTGCAATCGCATGTTTGGTCCGTCCCGCCGCGTTCTTACTTAGGATCCGTCGCCAGGAACACCCGGGCCGCCCGAGCGACGGCGCTGATCGTCTTCTTCATACAAGCGATACACCTCGCGCTGCATCTTCTCCACGTCAGGGACGCTCGCGATGATCAATGATCCTTGCTCAGCGGCCGACTGAACACTCAACGTTCCGCAATTCAAGATTCGCTCGGTCAACGTCTTGTCAAACGTGACATTGTTAACGCGAGACAAAGGCATGTCACGCCCAACGCGCCGAATGAGCCCCGTGCGGACGATGATCCGCCGATTGGTAAACACGTAGTCCGTGGTGAACCAATTAAGGAACGGGCGCACAGTCCATCCCACAATGAGCACCAAGGCAGCGATCCAGGTCACCGCGCCAATAGTGTTGGAGAAAATATTTGATCCATCAAAAGTAGACAGCAGGAAAGCCGCAACCGCGACCGTGACAATCAGCACGAGCGCCGGAACAATCAAGGAGCGCCAGTGAGGTCGCATTTCAAAGGCGATGGATTCGCCCTCGCCTAGCAATTTCGGTGGGTATGCCATGCCTCATAGTTCCATGATCAGTCAAACCAACGACGAACGACCCGCCCCAGACAAGCGCTAGCGCACATGAACAACGTCCCCTGCGCCAACGGTGACAACGATTCCATCGGCGTCCTGAACTTCCAGCCTGCCGTATGGATCCAGATCAACAGCCAATCCGCTCAATGTCTGGCCCGACGGTAAGTGAACAGCTACCTCGCGCCCAACGGTCGAACTCAACGCTCGATATTCATCCAGCACATCCGATGGCCACGACCCGTCCTCTTCGATCGGTCCCACCAGTTCGCCTAGGTGCCCAAGGATTGACATCAGCAACTGAGGATGATCAAAATCCACGACGCCTTCTATCGTCAATGACGTCGCAGTGGTGATCGGTCGCTGTTCAAGCGTCATCGAGGTATTGATCCCGACACCAATCACCACGGAATCGGAGTTCACCAACTGGACCAGGACGCCGGCAATTTTCGCGTCGTTGACTAAGACGTCGTTGGGCCACTTCACCGACGAGGCAAGCCCACAGTCTTGGTTAAGCGTTCGGGCAATGGCAACTGCCGACAACAAGGGCACGACGCCGACATCCGCGACGGGCCACTGAGTTCGCAACAACGCTGAAAACCACAGTCCGGCGCCCGGTGGGCTCGTCCAGGTTCGATCAAGACGGCCCCGCCCAGAAGTTTGCTCGGTGGCAACCACTACGACTCCGGAGTCGCTACCAGCACTGGCGACCACGGCATCTTGCGTCGACGGTGTGCTCGGCACGACCTCTAGCCGGCGCCAAGGGGCGGGTAAGGGCAACTCGTGCCAGGGCTGCACTGCATCTACGTCCACGTGGCTAGGCTACGGAGGTATCGATTCGCGTGCTTGGAGGACTCATGGCGGCAGGGCTGGATCAATCTGGATCCCCCGTAGATATTCACACCACAGCGGGAAAAATTGCCGATCTGGAGGGGCGTCGCTACCAGGCCACCCATGCCGGTTCAGAGCTCGCGATCGAGAAACAGCACGCCCGCGGCAAGAAGACAGCGCGTGAGCGCATCGCTCTCTTGATGGACGAGGGCTCCTTCGTTGAATTTGATGAGTTGGCCCGCCACCGCTCCATCAACTTTGGCCAGGAAAAGAACCGTCCTTACGGCGACGGTGTCGTCACCGGATACGGAACGGTCGACGGCCGCCCCGTTGCGGTCTTTTCTCAAGACTTCACGGTCTTTGGTGGATCATTGGGTGAAGTCTTTGGCGAGAAGATCGTCAAGGTCATGGACTTCGCGCTCAAGACTGGCTGCCCGATGATTGGCATCAACGACTCTGGTGGCGCACGCATTCAAGAAGGTGTCGTTGCTCTCGGTTTATACGCCGAAATCTTTAAGCGCAATGTGCATGCTTCCGGAGTCATCCCCCAGATTTCGCTAATCTTGGGGCCGTGTGCTGGTGGCGCTGTGTACTCCCCCGCGATCACCGACTTCACCGTGATGGTTGATCAAACTTCACACATGTTCATCACCGGACCCGACGTCATTAAGACGGTTACGGGTGAAGACGTGCAGATGGAAGAACTCGGCGGGGCTCGCACCCATAACACCAAGTCGGGCAACGCCCACTACTGCGCAACCGACGAAGAAGATGCCATCGACTACGTCAAGGGTCTGCTGGCTCACCTGCCATCCAACAACCTTTCCGACGCCCCCTCCTACCCGCAGGAATCAGACTTAGGAATCAGCGACATCGACCGTGAACTGGACACGCTGATTCCGGATTCAGCCAATCAGCCCTATGACATTCGTACGGTCATTGAACACGTGGTGGACGACGGCGACTTCCTGGAAGTCCAAGCGCTTTTCGCTCCCAACATCGTGATCGGATTTGGCCGCGTCGAGGGCCGCGTCGTGGGTGTCGTTGCCAACCAGCCGATGCAATTTGCAGGATGCCTCGACATTGATGCTTCGGAAAAGGCAGCACGATTTGTGCGCACCTGCGATGCCTTCAATGTTCCCGTTGTCACCTTCGTTGATGTACCCGGTTTCTTGCCAGGTGCTGACCAAGAGTGGAATGGCATCATTCGTCGTGGTGCGAAGTTGATCTATGCCTACGCCGAAGCCACCGTTCCGTTGGTCACCGTCATCACTCGCAAGGCCTACGGTGGCGCTTACGACGTGATGGGCTCGAAGCACTTAGGTGCCGATATCAACCTGGCATGGCCAACAGCACAAATTGCCGTGATGGGTGCCCAAGGCGCCGTCAACATTTTGTATCGCAAGGAACTCGCTGATGCCTCTGACCCAGCTGCCAAGCGGGTTGAACTTCAAACCGACTACGAAGACACGTTGTGCAATCCCTACGTGGCTTGTGAGCGTGGGTACGTGGACGAAGTCATCTTGCCGTCAGAAACTCGAGCGCGCGTCACAACTGCACTTCGCGCGCTGCGCAGCAAGCGGGCCTCGCTGCCACCACGCAAGCACGGAAACATCCCGCTGTAATGAGTGAACCGGTTCTTCGCGTCATCTCCGGCAATCCCTCTCCGGAGGAACTCGCTGCTGTGCTTGCTGTGGTCCTGAGGCCGCAAGCAAGCGTGGCAGAGGAAGAAACCACGTCCCAGTGGAATGACCGCAGTCACGCTTTGCGCTCGCCCCTGACACCGGGGCCCCACGCTTGGCGGGCTAGCGCGCGGCGCTCATGAAACGCATCGTCTTGGCGTCAGCTTCGCCTGCGCGCTCACTCTTACTCAGTAACGCCGGAATCCCGCACTCCACCCTGGTCAGTGGCGTCAACGAAACGGCTCACACGATCGCCCTAGGACCGGATGCCACCCCCATCGAGATTGCGCTGGCTTTGTCGCAGGCAAAAGCGCAAGCCGTAGCAGCACAACTTGACCCTTCTGATGAACGTCGCACCTATGTCATTGGGTGTGACAGCTTGCTCCAGATCAACGGCCAGGCATTAGGAAAGCCACTTGATCTCGAAGATGCGGCGCGACGCTGGCAGTTCATGCGTGGCAACACGGGGTTCCTGCACACCGGCCACACGATCATTGACGTGCAGGGCCAAATGTGGGTGCACGAGGTGGCTTCAACAACTATCTACTTTGGAATGCCAGACGATGACGAAGTCTTGGC